>CAZTDL010000038.1:0-14808 GCA_964612775.1 uncultured Lentisphaeraceae bacterium | reverse complement strand
CGCTGGCGCTGGCGGAGGCCGGTGTGGACACCAAGAAGTTGCTGGAGGTGTTGAAAGAGGTTCGAGGGAACCAGCGTGTCACCACGGATAATCCCGAAGGACAATATGAGGCGCTCAAGAAGTATGGCAGTGACCTTGTTGCGCTTGCAAAGTCAGGAAAGCTCGATCCCGTGATCGGGCGGGATGCGGAAATCCGGCATGTGGTCCGTATTCTGTCGCGTAAAACCAAGAATAACCCGGTGCTCATCGGTGAGCCGGGTGTCGGTAAGACGGCCATTGTGGAAGGGCTTGCTCAGCGTATCGTTCGCGGAGACGTTCCCGAAGGGCTTAAGAACCGTACGATCTTCTCGCTGGACATGACGGCGCTGATGGCGGGAGCCAAGTATCGGGGCGAGTTTGAGGAGCGGCTTAAAGCTGTGCTCAACGAGATCAAGGCCGCCGAAGGCCGCATTCTGCTGTTCATCGACGAGATTCATACCATCGTGGGCGCGGGAAAAACCGAGGGTTCTTCCGATGCCGGCAATATGCTCAAGCCTATGCTCGCGCGCGGCGAACTGCACTGTATCGGTGCGACGACGCTGGACGAGTATCGAAAATATATGGAAAAGGACGCCGCTTTGGAGCGTCGTTTCCAACCCGTGCAGGTTGATCCTCCCACGGTCGA
The DNA here is from genome assembly GCA_964612775.1 of uncultured Lentisphaeraceae bacterium. Classification (GTDB taxonomy): domain Bacteria; phylum Verrucomicrobiota; class Kiritimatiellia; order RFP12; family UBA1067; genus DAOPZC01. Next base: position 14,144 of record CAZTDL010000038.1, on the reverse strand, counting down.
GGACACGATTTCCATCCTGCGCGGTCTAAAAGAGCGGTTTGAACGGTATCATAACGTCCGCATCCAAGACACGGCGCTGGTATCCTCCGCCGTGCTTTCCGACCGCTATGTTCAAGACCGTTTCTTGCCGGACAAGGCCATCGATTTGTTGGACGAAGCGTGCGCGTCGATCCGTACGGAGATGGACTCTATGCCCGCTGAATTGGACGAGATCACCCGACGTGTCACACGTTTGCAGATCGAGGAGACTGCGCTTAAAAAAGAGAAAGATGGCGCTTCGAAGACCCGCCTCGGCGAACTTCGAAAGGAACTCGCCGACCTCAAGGCGCAGGCGGACTCCATGACCGCCCGTTGGATGGCGGAGAAAAAAGTGCTTGATGAGACGCGCGTGTTGCGTGAACAGCTCGAAAAGGCCCATACCGCATACGAGCAGGCCGAACGCGCTTATGACCATAATAAAGCGGCCGAACTCAAGTATGGCACGATTCCTGAATTAGAAAAAAACTCCAGGTCGCGCAAACCAAACTCCAGTCCCAAGACGGTTCGGTTATGTTGCGTGAAGAGGTCACCTCCGATGAGATTGCCGAAGTGGTCTCGCGTTGGGCCGGCATTCCGGTTACCAGGCTGCTCGAAGGCGAACGGGAAAAACTGCTGCACCTGCCGGACGTGTTGCACCGTCGTGTGGTCGGTCAGGACGAGGCGGTAGAAGCCGTTGCGGATGCGGTGTTGCGTTCGAGAGCGGGCATCAAAAACCGCCAGCGTCCGGTAGGTGCTTTCCTTTTCCTCGGGCCCACGGGGGTCGGCAAGACGGAGCTTGGCAAGGCGTTGGCGGCAGAACTGTTTGATGCCGAGAGTGCCATGGTGCGCATCGACATGTCGGAGTATATGGAGGAGAAACACACCGTGTCGCGTCTGGTCGGCGCGCCTCCCGGATATGTCGGTTACGAAGAGGGCGGGCAACTGACCGAAGCCGTTCGCCGTAAACCTTACAGTGTGGTGTTGCTCGACGAGATCGAGAAGGCGCATCCCGATGTGTTCAACATCCTGCTGCAGGTGCTGGACGACGGCCGCTTGACCGATAGTCATGGGCGCACGGTGAGTTTCAGAAACAGCGTGATTATCATGACCAGCAACTTGGGCTCTGAATATCTCGCGTCGGACAAGCAGGATATGTCAGAGACGCCCGACATTTCGCGCAAGGTCCGCAAGCAGGTGATGGACTTGCTTAAGACCAGTTTTCGTCCGGAATTTCTCAACCGATTGGACGAAGTTGTGCTCTTCAAGCCGTTGGGGCATGCGCAGATTGCGGCGATTGTGAAATTACAGCTCGAAGATCTGCGCGTCCGCTTGGCCGAACAAGAACTGGCTCTCGATATCGACGAAAAGGCGATCGCGTGGCTGGCCGACAAAGGCTTTGATCCCGTGTACGGCGCACGTCCAGTCAAGCGCGCGATTCAGCGCGAATTGGAGACGCCGGTGGCAAGACAGATCGTGGCGGGTGCGTATGCGCCTGGCGCGACGGTTCATGTGACGGTTTCCAACGACGCGCTTCATCTCGCCTAGTCCAAGACGTGGAGCCGCGGAAGCGAAGGGCTGGATGCGCGAGTCCGTTTTTGCGGACTCACGCATCGGGGGAACGTTGAAAAAAATCAAAAAAGAAGGATTCTCGTATTTGCCATGGGGCATAGAATCCGGTATAGTAAGACCTTAAACACGGTTGGAAACCTGATAAATGGGCTGACTGTGTAACCGTTTTCACAAGCGAGGCGAGATTAACATGAAAAAACTGTTGTCCGGTTTGGTTTTGGCTGGGTTGGTTGTCTTCGGTGCCAGTGCCGCCGAGAAAGTCCGTTGGCCCGTTTGGTTCGCTTTCAACGATACGGAGAATATCGATGTGGTCGGGTTGCGTTTGAATTTCGCTTCTGGCCAGTGTGAGCAGATGTCCGGCATGGATCTCGGCATCATCGGCCGCTCCCAGTATTTCAACGGTCTGCAGCTCAATCTGTGGCGTAATGACGTGAAGGATGCGTTGGCGGGCTGGCAGATCGGCGGGTACAACTCGGCCGGGCTCAGCGATGCTTTGGGTATCCAGACCGGTTTGTGGAATGAATCGAAGACCCTCTACGGGTTTCAGTGCGGTTTGGTGAACCTGGCGGATTATGCCGAAGGGTTTCAGATTGGTCTCATCAATCGTGCGGAAGGCATTCACGGTTATCAGCTCGGATTGATCAATATCATTCGCGACAGCACGGTGCCGTTCTGCCCGCTTCTGAACGTCGGGTTCTGAGGCGCGTGTTCACGTATGGCTTAAGGCGCAAAGTGTGGCTGTTCTGAGCCGCCTTTGCGTTTTCTTTTTTTTTCATCACTTAAGGAGGATGTGTCATGTTTGTGAAGCCTTTTGCCGCCTTGCGGCCTGTCCCCGAAAAAGCGTTGGCTTTGGCATCTGTGCCGTATGACGTGGTCGATACTGCGGAAGCGCGTGTGCTGGCCGCCGGCAATCCGGACAGTTTTTTGCACGTTTCTCGCCCTGAGATCGATCTTCCCGATAGCGTAGATGTCCATGACGACACGGTTTATGCGCAGGGCGTGAAGGCTTTCAAGGACCTTCAGGCACGCAACGTTTTGATCCGCGAGCAAGGCGAGCATCTGTATGTCTATCGTCAAATTATGGGCGAACACAGTCAGACCGGTGTGGTGGCCTGTTGCCATATCGACGATTACGCCCATGACATCATCCGCAAGCATGAGAAGACCCGTAAGGATAAGGAAGATGACCGCACGCGTCATTGTCTTGAGCTAAACGCGAATTCGGGTCCTGTTTTTCTGACCTACCGCGATCAGCCGACGCTTGATCGGCTGGTCTCCGCTGTTCAGCAGGGCGCGCCGCTTTACGATTTCACAGCCGACGATGGTATTCGTCACACGGTTTGGCGTGTAGAGGATTTGAGCGCCGTTTGGGTCGAGGCTTTTCGTCAGGTTCCGCTGGCCTACGTGGCCGACGGACACCATCGCGCCGCAGCCGCGTTCCGTTCGGGCAAGCAGCGGCGGGAGGCGAATCCGAACCACACCGGTCAAGAAGAATACAATTGGTTTCTCGCTGTCCTTTTTCCCCAGACGCAGTTGCGTATTTTGCCTTACAACCGCTGTGTTTCCGATCTGAATGGATTGACGCCTGCAGCTTTTCTGGAGAAAGCCAAGACGATTTTCAAGACGGAAAAGGCCGACGGCGCGTCGCCGGCCGGACCGCGTGAAGTGCGTATGTATCTCGATAAGGTTTGGTACCGGTTGACGTGGGACGATTTTGCCGCCGACCCCGTCGGGTGCCTTGACGTAAGCGTGTTGCAGGACCGTCTGCTCGCGCCGTTGCTGGGCATCGATGATCCGCGCACCAATACGCGCATTTCGTTTGTGGGCGGTATCCGCGGCACGAGCGAGCTGATCAAGCGTGTGGACGGCGGACGTGACGCGGTGGCTTTTTCGATGTTCCCGACGACGGTGGCGCAGATGATGGATATCGCCGATGCGGGGCAGATCATGCCGCCCAAGAGCACATGGTTTGAACCCAAGCTGCGTTCCGGCCTGCTGGTGCACACGTTGGATTAATAACGCGTTCGGTTCGGGAAAAAGGGACGACCTGTTTACAGCGCTACGCGCTTGCGGGTGGAGACGCGTTTCAATTGCGGATTCAGCCCCGAATCATGACGGATCGCCGTCGGATTCTCAACCGTTACCTTAAACACTTGGTAGCGAGCCATGAGTCCGCTTGCGGAGCGCAACATCGGTGGCGGGTGTCCTTCGCCGGCATAGGCCTTTCCGGCTTTTTGCGCTGATTCGTCAAAGGCGTTCCAGCCGTCGGCATCCTCGGCTTGGAGGATTTCGGCAACGTCTTCTTTGGTGAGCTGGGTTCGCGTCTGTTGCGAGGCTTTCTCGTAACGGATACGAACCGTGTTTTCATTGATGAAGGCGGCCGTGATAATCCAGTCGCCGTGATGATAAACCACGTTTTTTGCGCCTTGCAGGATGAACGCCTCCGCGTTCTCGATTTCTTGTCCGGCTCCGCCGTAGCGCACGTCACTCTGCTTCATGCTGTCTCCCACACGGGCATGCGCGACGAACGCCAGCAACATCGCACCTAGCCACACCGCTCTACTCGTACGTCTACAGGCCATGATGACGCCTACCGTTTCCGTCTGTGGGTTTTGACAAAATCCGTGATGCGGGCCAACGTCTCCGCGCTCAGAAAATGTTCCATTGTGCAGGCGTCTTTCTCGGCGGTTTCGTCGTCGACCTTTAAAAGAAGCAAAAATTCTTTGAGGAGCGTATGGCGTCCGAGAATCTGACTGGCGGCCACGATGCCGGCCTTGGTCAACTCCACGGCGCCATACGGTTCTTGCGTGACAAACCCTTGCTTTTTGAGCTCAAGCACAGCTTTGATTACGGAAGGCATCTTGACATGTAGCGCCTGTGCGACATCCCGCACGCGCGCGTGTCCGTTCACCTGCACCAACAGATAGATGGTCTCCAGATAATCTTCGAGGCTGTTTGTCACAGCGGACCCTTTCCCTTATTTTTTCTTTTCAAGCCCGTTTTCGCTGATGATGCGCTGGAGTTCCGTCTTCAGCTTGAAATCTTCCGGTACCACTTGGTTGCGGGTCAGCACGTTGCAGTTGTTTCGCAGACCGATAATCTCGCCTTTGCGGTCTTGAAGCTTCTGTTTGTCGAGGCCGGAGAGATCCTTCAGATAGGCATCGGACAACTCCGCGACCGGCTTCATATAGGACTCGGCCTTGTCGTATGCGATGACTTCAAGCAGACGGCCAAGAGCGGCCGCCTTGTTGGCGTCGCCCGGGTTGGCGGACGCAAACAGTTTTGCAGCGGTTTGCCGGCGCAACGCCATTACATCCGCCTCGCTGGCCGCAGGTCCGCCGTGGGTTGTGTTGGCATAGCGGGAGGGAATCTCGCGGATCCAGATGTTGCGATAACGCACCGGATTGCCGTGGCCTTGCAACTGAAGCGGAAGCTTGGTGTCATGCTGTGCCAGAGGACGACGGCGGCAGTGTGTGGTCATGCCTTCCATTTCCCAGTGATCTTGCGTCAGTACGCCGTTGTGCAGCACCGTGACAGAGCCCGGATACTTCAGCTTGCCATCCGCCCAGACCGGCTGGTGAAAAATGATATCGTAGGTTTGCCATTCGCCCGGCTTGCGGCAAGCGTTCACCAGCGGCGGGTTCTCCGCATAAACGGCAGAGGCCTGCCCGTCTGCGTAGTTGGGATTCAGGTTCGTGCCGTCCGGCAGAACAGCCGTCTCAGACGAGTCCAACACCTGGATCTCGTAACTGCCCATCAAGAACACGCCGCTGTTGCCGCGGCCTTGCCCCATGCCCTCGACTTTGGAGGGAGAGGCCCATTCGAGATGCAATTGGCAGTCGCCGAAAGCCTGTTTCGTCCTGATATAACCCGCGCCTTTGACGGATTCCAGCGCGCCATCCGCCAAACGCCATTTGGTCGGTTCGCCCTTGGTGCTTTCCCAGTTATCCAGAGACGTGCCGTCGAACAGCACAACCGCGTCGGACGGCGGCTTGCCGGGTTCGGCCGTGACTCTCGTCGGAACGGGACGGTTCATATCATGAACGGCCCATGCGTGTTTCGCATCGGGGGTGTCGCCGTAAAGTCCTGCAAACACGGCGGACGCCGCCGTACTCACAATAATTGCCGCCATCGACGTCTTCATCTGCTTCATCTCCAAAGTCCTCCGAATTTACGATTATTTCGCACAACTAGTTTCAGTTGCAGTATCCGTTATTATGGCACAAACCAATCCGATTGGCTACACGGAGTTTTTGGGTCCATGCATCTTAATGCCGCATAGGAGCGACCGTAAACGCCGCTGATCCCGGACAACGCGTCCCTCGTTCCGTTTGAGGCGGACACGCGGTTATTCGATTGTCCGGGTTTTGCCCCTCTTCAGTGTCACGACTTCTTCCCGATCTCCGATTTTCACGCGCGCCGTTCCGCCGTTCCGCGAGAAAAACGCCGCCTGTGCAAACTTGCCGTTTTGCCATGCGGCATCCACAATGAAACCGCCACGTGCCCTCAGACCCTTAAACGAGCCGTCTTTCCATGCCGAGGGCAGGGCGGGCAGGAGGTGGATGAGCGTGTGCCCTTCCGCATCGCGCAGGTGCGACTGTATCAGCATCTCCGCCACGCCGGCCGCCGCGCCGAAGTTGCCGTCGATCTGGAACGGCGGGTGCGCGTCGAAGAGATTCGGATACATTCCGCCCGCGCCCTTGACCGTGCCGAGCGGTACGAGCAGATTGGAGAGAATCACGTAGGCATGGTCCCCGTCAAGAAAACGAGCCCACAGGTTGACCTTCCACCCCATCGACCAACCCGTCGCCGCATCGCCCCGATAAAGCAGCGATTGCCGTGCGGCATCGAACAGCGCCGGCGTCTCTTTCCATGTGATGTCGTTTCCCGGATAAACACCCCACAGATGCGAAACGTGCCGATGTTGATTTTGGGGATTGTCCACGTCCGGCATCCACTCCTGCAGTTGCCCGTGACGGCCGATTTTGTTCGGCGCGATACGCGGCATTTGCGCACGTAAGATCGTCGCGAAATCCGTGTCGGCGTCCAATAACGCGGAGGCTTCGATACAGGCTTTGAAGAGTGAGCGGATGATCTGGTGATCCATGGTTGGGCCAGCGACAAGGCCTCCTTGTTCCGGCGAATTTGAGGGCGTGCTGATGAGGCATCTTGTCGCCGGGTCTTCGATCAGAAAAGCGCTGTAAAAACGTGCCGCTTCGCGCATGACGGGCCATGCGCGGTTCCTCAGAAAATTCAAGTCTTGGGTGAAGCGGTAGTGCTCCCACAGGTGCAGCGCAAGCCAGCCGCTGCCGGATACCCAGATGCCGTGATTCGAATGGTTGATCGGCGCGGTGCCGCGCCAAAGATCGAAGTTGTGGTGCAGCACCCAGCCGTTCACCCCGTAATGTTCGCGGGCGGTCAAGCGCCCGGAGACCGCGAGTTCATCCAGGGCCTTGAAAAGGGCCTCATGACATTCCGTCAGCCCGCCGGTTTCGGCGGGCCAGTAGTTCATCTCGGTATTGATGTTACAGGTGTATTTGCTGTCCCAAGGCGGCGTGAGCGAATCGTTCCAGATGCCTTGGAGATTCGCCGGCTGGCCGTCCTCGCGGCTGCATGCGATCAGCAGGTAACGTCCGTACTGATACACCAGCGCAGCGAGATTGGCGTCATCCGACATTCGGAACGCCTGTAACCGTTCATCCGTGGGTCTGAACGACGACGCCGTGCGCGGCAGACGGATTTCCGCGCGGTCGAAAAGGTTCCGGTGATCGGCTACATGCTCGGCGCGCAACTTCGCGAACGATTTCTGAGAGGCCGTTTTTAGCGTTTGATCGCACTTCGCCGCAGGGTCGCCTCCGAGGGCATTCCACGCTATAACCGTGGTGTCTGCGGTCCAGAGAATCTCGACCGCATCGGCATCGCTCACGTTTACGCGCCCGGTTTCGGCGCGGATTTTCGCGTTGGGGCCTTCGGCGCGAATGAGCGCGTGCACTTCAAACGCCACGCCGTTCGTCTGTACGCGCCCTTGCAGGATGAGCTTGCCGTCAGGTTCCGTGCGGACCTTCGACATGATGTGCGGCGAGGTCAGCCGTACGGAGCACGCGACCGCGTCGGGTTTATCTGCAGACACTCGATGAACGAGCACGTTGTTTGGATGCGAGGCAAAGGTCTCTTGCGTGTATCGCACGCCAGCGGCATTAAAGGAAACCGTGTGCACGCCTTCCGCGATATCGAGTTGACGCCGATAATCGGTTGCTGCCGTCACCTTCTCGAGCGAGACAAAGAGATCGCCGCAAGGCTGATATTTCTCTTGGTGCAGCGGCTCGCTCATAAAATCGCGCATCGCAAGCTCTTCGGCCTCTTTCTGCTTGCCCTCAAAGAGCAATCGGCGGATCTTCGGTAACACGGCCACGGCATTGGTATGGGCATAAGAGCGGGGATAGCCGGTCCAGACCGTGTGCTCGTTGAACTGGATGCGGCACTCCGGCCTGCCGCCGAAAACCATCGCGCCCAGATGGCCGTTTCCGATCGGCAGCGCCTCAGACCATTTCTCGGCGGGTTTCTGATACCACAGCCGCCATTCGGGTTCTGCCGCAAAAACAGCCGATACACACAAGACACCGCCGATCAACAACTGATTTCTCATACGCTCTCCCGTTCAAAATTAACCCCATATCTCCCAATCATGGAACGATGTGAACGGGAAAGCAATACAGAAGGTCGCCAGGGGAGGCCTTGGTTTTTGGGTTTATTCTCCCTTGACCAGCTTCGCTTTACCCGATGCGATATCGATCCAAACGGTGAAGGATGATCCAGGCGGTGCCGGATTTTTGTGGGCATACGCGATTTTAATTTTGGCGACGTCCGAGTCGATCGTCCATTGCGGAACGTCGTAGTCTTTCAGGTTGTAGCCCGCTTTCTCCGCAACCTCATTCGCCTCCGCCACCGCCGTCTCATAAGTCCAGCGCAAACTTCCCTTATCCGCAGAGAGGGCGGCCGGCTCGCGCGTGACGGCGAGGCGTTGTTTTGCACCGGAACCGGGGGAGTTCGTCTCCTTCCCGTCCCGCGTTGCCTTGTCAGTCCCTTTCATGGATGCAGGCCCGGAACCGCGCCAAAGCACCGACACGATCCGGCCGCAGACCGTTTTGCGCGCAATGCGTTCGGCGGACACGCCGTTGCGGTTGATAACAAGGCTTGCGGCGTCGCTCCCTTCGATGCGGCCGCCCAAAACGCGGCCTTCATGGCGATAGACGATCAGGTCACCGGGCCGAAACGTCGCCGTAGGCTTCCACGCGAGCACATAACTTCCGCCGGGGATTTCCGGCGCGAGCGAATCTCCGCTGACCCTATAGCTGCCAAGCACCCACGCTTTGACGGCCAACGCAAACGCCACGGCGATCACCAGTTGAATCATATCTTTGCGCCAATTTCGAGGCTTTTTGGTTGTGTTGCCGGGTATCGTTGCGGAACGAACCGTCATGTCTGACGAAGCGGCATCCGTCTCTGCAAAATGCATCAGCAGCAGGGCCGTCCAGATCAGGAGGCCGACAAAAAACGCGATGACCAGCAACAACAGCCCGCCCATCGGCAGCTGAGGCGGAACCACGCGGTTCGCCTGCAGGGTCAGGACGTGCAGGCCGGCGAAGAACAGCGTGAGCAGGCAGAGCAGCCAGCCCAGCCGGTCGCGCAGAAGGCGTCCCGTGAGCGCCCGCCGCTCCGGCGCGAGCCAATAGTCTTTGCGCGGGATGTTGATGCACCACGCGGGAAGCACGCGAACCAGCGCTGATAGGCCTGCGAAAAGTCCGGCGATGAGTATGGGGAACCCGTATTCAAAGGTGAGATAGGCACGGCGGCTCATCCAGCCGTCGGCCTGGCCGTTGAAGCCGAAGTGCGTCGCCATCCGCTCCGGCAAAACCTCGGACGAGCCGGGCAACAAAGCCACCCCCGCCAGATACAACACCGCAAAAACCGGATAGGACCAGGCGTCAAAACGGGCCCACCGGGCGCGCGGGTAAAAAGCAGCCGGCTCCTTTACGCCTTCAGAGGACGTGACCGCTTTCCAGACCCAGCGGACGACCAAAATATCCACGAGAATTGCGGGCATGAGTATGAAAAGAATCCATTCCAGAAGCAGAACCGGAACCGCCGGTTCCGCCCATGCGCGGTAGCCTGCCACGATCATCGCGTCCAGCGCCAGCAGAGGAAACAGCAGGCCGTCGAACACCGCCAGTTTGAGACCGTACAGTCGTCCCTCCGAACGCCGGATCTGCGCGACACCGAACCAACCGAGAATCGTCGTGCCGAACGGCGCGGAGACGCTCAATGCGGCCAAAGGCGTTATCAACAGGGTTTGCCACCATGGGCAAGTGAGTCCCGCGCCCTCTATCCGAACCGAGAGCATGCCGGCGAGCATGACGAGTATAAGCGGAATCCAACTCACGCCGATGAGCGCCGCACGCCAACGGCGCAGCGGACGGATGACGGTTGCGGCGAGCGGTGCCACTAACCCCGTGACCATCAGCAAGAACGCGCCCAACACCTGCCATCTGGAAACTTTAAAGGTCGTCGTTGAATGTCTGACTGACCCAACGTCCATGGTAAGAATCCCGATCAGCACGATCACAAAAAAAGGTGCCCAGCACGCGCCTAAAATCGCGGCCCGCGAACAGCGCGGCGGTTCGCGAACGATGGGATCCGTCTCTGACACCAGCGTACCTGCGACCGTCTGCACCACCGTCTTGACGTCGCTCGCGTGCTGATAGCGTCGCTCGGGGTTTTTGTCCAAAGCCCGCAGCACGACCTCGTCCAGCCGCACATCGATCTGAATCTTTTTGGACGGCGCCTCAAGTTTCTGGGCGGGCAGCTCGCCGGTCAGCATCTGGTAGAAGACGACGCCGAGGCTGTAGATGTCCGCGCGGTGATCCACCTCGCCCGGACGGTCGCGCTGTTCCGGCGCCATGTAGTGCGGCGTGCCGATCACGCTTCCGGCCTCCGTCACCTCGACGGAGACATCGGACGGATCGGCCCGGACGGACGGATCGGAGGTGGCGTCGGAACCGACGATTTTCGCTACGCCGAAGTCCGCGATCTTCACCTGCCCGTCCCTGTTCAGGAGAATGTTCTCGGGCTTGATGTCGCGGTGGACGATGCCGCGGTCGTGCGCGAACTGGAGCGCGTCGCAGATCGGCGGCACGATGGCCAGCGCCTCTTTGGGCGAAATCTTGCCCGCGCCGAGCAGTTGACGCAGGTTCACGCCCTCCACGTACTCCATCAGAAAATAGTAGAGCCCTTCGGTCTCGCCGAACTCGTAGAGCGTCACGATGTTCGGGTGGTTGAGCTTGGCCAGAACCTTCGCCTCGCGGACAAAGCGTTCGGCGAACGACGGGTCGCGGCTGACGTCCGGCGGCAGGATCTTGAGCGCGACCAGGCGGTCGAGCGCCTTCTGGCGCGCCTTGTAGACCGCGCCCATGCCGCCGCTGCCGATCAGTTCCAGAATGTCAAGATGCGGGAATTTACCCGCCAGCTCCGCTGCGGCGGGGGCATGAAATGGCTGTTGCGCACAACGGCCGTCGCGTCCGCCAAGCTTCCCAGCCCCGCCTTGAGCATGCAGGCGGGACACAATCCCATCAGCTCTTTCCGTGCTATCGGTTTGCCGCACTGCGGACATGTTGTCGTCGGGTCGTTCATATCATATTCCTCCACAACACATCAGAGGGACGGCGGCATGAATGTTACAAAAAAAACAAGCAGATCTGTTTCTGTCCTTCTAAGGTGATGGATGCCTGTACGCTCGACGAAAACGTCTTTTCCCGTCTGCGGCAAGTTTCCTTGGTCTGTTGCCAGTCCTGCGGCACCGCGTCCGATCATTTTCCCGCGTTGAACATCTGGGCGGCCATGTTCAGTCCTGCCCGCTGCATGTTGGCCATTTGTTGCTGCCATTGTTTGAAGCGTTCTAACTGTCCTGCGCTGAGGACCGTTGCGGCCGCTTCCGCATACCGTTGTTGCAGCGCCTCCATTTGCTTGAGGGTTTCCGCGATGCGTTCTTCGGTCAATTGCGTCGGATCGGGAGACTGGTTCTGCTGGTTGAACAACGAATCCTGAGGAAGGGCTTCGCGCGCCTGATACATCGCCGCGACCAAATCGTATTCCTGTTGTTCGTCGAGCGCGTCGTTGCCTGACAGCGTATCTTTGAACATGGACACGTTTGTCTGCTCAGACAGACTTGCCTCGTACTGCTTGAACACTTCGTAGTCCTGCGCGCCCAGCAGTTCTTGAATGGCCTGATCGCTCTCCGCCTTGACCGCTTTGGAATCCTCGGCCGCCTTCTTGCGGTCCTCCGCCGAGCCGTTCATCATGGCCAGGCCGACCTCGGCCATCGCCAGTTGCCGATCCAGCAGCAGCTGGTCGAGTCGCGCTTTCGTTTCGTCCGACAAATTCAGGTAGCGGGGCAACGCTGCATACATCTTGTTGACCATCACCTTCTGTTGCGCGCGCATCATCTCCTTCATCTGCGGATTCTTCATCATATCGGCGATGGCGCCCATAAAGTTGGTGTTTATTCCCGACGTCTTGGCAACAGCCGGTGCGAGCGGCTCGGTCTTGGCTGCCTGCCGTTCGACTGGCTTGACCAATGCCGTGGAATCGGTTTTGTCTTTTTCACGCTCCTTCCGCGCGGTTTTCGACATCTTCTCCGCATGGCTTTTCCGCGACTCCCGCTCTTGCTTGGCCATCTCCATAACCGTTTCGAGCTGATGGTTTTTCCGCATGACCGAAACGATCAAAGCGATCACGACAACGCTCAAAATGACAATCAGGACATTTTTCTTCATAACCGTGTTTTTCCTTTCGCATTGAATTCCTCTGCCGAACCTTCAGCCAACTCCCGACAATACGCGTCGCAGATCCGCCAGCTCCGAGTCGATATCTTCCCCCTCCGCCAACGTATGGGCTATCTCCTCCCGCAGAAGCTGGCGGTAACGCTGCCGAATGCGGTGAACGGACACGCGTAGCGCCCCTTCCGACATGTTCAAACGGGAGGCCAAATCGGTATAGGGCACAGAACTTCTGTCGCCGGTCAGGGCAAAAGACAGGCCGGCGAACAAGGCGCTTTTGCCTGCGGCCTCGTATTCGTCGCGCAGACGCCGTACCACGTTCTCGAGGAGCGACAGCGCCCATTGGCGCTCGAACACGCGTTCCGGCGTCAAATGATCCGCAGGCTCCAAAGCGTAACGGCTCTCGGCTTCCATCGCATCGAGAAAGACGGTTTTGCGAATGTCGCGCTTGGCGGCAGAATCCCGTTCTCTTTCGTCGGACATATAGTGGTTAACGCCCGCGAGCAGGAACGCTCGGAACTTTCCCTTTTCGCGGCATGTTCCGGATACCGAATTCAGTCGGATCAGGCGGGCAAAGAAACCCTGCACGATATCTTCGGCGTCCTGCGTGCCATATCCGCGACGGCGGACATACGCATAAAGGGGATACCAGTAGATTCTGCAGAGGTCCTCAAGAGCGGCACGCGCGTTGGCGGTGCCGAGGGTTTGATCGGCTGCGAGCACCAGTGTCCACCGTGTGGTGGCAAACCCGTCGCAGGACACGCTTCGGTCGGATTTGTCTGACATTTCCATGTCTTCGGTCTCCTTGGCGGTTATGGTGATGGGTGCCGAGTCAGTAATGATCGCTATCTGTTTCCCCACCCGAGGCGGTGAGAGGTAAACGCGGCTTTGAGCGCGCGTGTCGAGAATTCAGGCAGGTCGGCTTCGGTCCAGATTGCGCCGATCCCGTCGAGGTAGTGCGCGTCAGAAGAGCGGATGAAAGGCAGTCCTGATGTTTTTTCGCGCCACGTCGCCACATCCGCATGCAGACTCAATTCGACGGCATCGAAACCTTCGTCTCCCGCCAGCCCGCCGAGCTGAGAGGTCACGCTGAATATCGGTCGGTCGAGATGCGCCGCGATAAAGAGCCCGCCTAACTCATGCACCCGTATACCCACATCGCGTAAAGGAAGCTTGGTCGGCGCGCCGAGCAGACGCCACTCGAGTTCATTGACATTGTCGTCCGCATCCACGACGGCCTGATACCCGAACACCTCGGGCTGGTTAACCCGCTTAGGCAAAGCGTCGTAACAGGTATCGGTCATGGCGGCCGCCGGTTCGATCGAATCAAAGACGGCGAGACAGTGGACCTCCTCCGAAGTCGTCACTTCCATGCCGAAGAGACAGCGGAATGAAGTCCGTCGACAAGCCTCTGCCAGCGCCGGGCTATTGCGCGACGAATTGTGGTCGGCGATCATAATGCCGTCTAGCCCCGCCGCTTGGGCCGCCTGAACGATGGCGGATGGCGAAGAATCCAGATCGCCGCAGGGCGAGAGGCATGAGTGGATGTGGAGATCGAATTTGAACATGCGGGAATAGTAAAATGTTCATCGCGAATGGTAAAGAAAAAGCCCTTTTTATAGAAACGGTGCCCGGTTCTCTCGCGAAGAGCGGGGGGCGCATCCTATCTCTCGGGACTGGTATAGTACTCGTGTTTTCTGGAGTGGTACCAGAAAAGGCTTGGGC
>CAZTDL010000037.1:0-15004 GCA_964612775.1 uncultured Lentisphaeraceae bacterium | reverse complement strand
TTTGATCAGGTCAACCAAGGGTGCGGGATCGTCTAACCCGTGGGGATGGTGCCCGACGTTCGGCTTGTGGAAAACGGAGATTGTGCCGCCGAGGGCTTTGTAGCGCTGTTCGATGAGCGCGGTGTTTTCGGGGACAGGCACCACATCGTCGACGTCGCCGACGACATGGATGAGTGGAATGCCGGCTTTGGCTAACGGCTCAAGCAGATCGATGGGGTTTTCTTTGTACGCCAGCGCCTCGGTCTCGTCCTTGAACCCGTAGTTGGTGAGCAGGCTGGCCCAGTCGCCCTTGCTCCCTTTGCCTTTGCCCTTGCCTCCGGGCCAGCTCTTGAAATCGCAGACAGGAGCGTCTCCGTAGACGCAGACGACGCGTTTGGGATGGGCGGCGGCGAAGCGGTAGGCGTAGAGGCCGCCGCGGCTGACGCCGATGAGCGTGCCCTTGGCGCTCAGACCTTTTGAGACGATGTGTTTATAGAAAGCGTCGAGATGCGCTTGCGCGGCAGGGCTTCCGAAGGTGTTGCCCACGCTCATGTGAACGTAATAGAAACCGTCCTCGACGAGCGGTACCACGCCGGTGCGGTTGTCGAACGCCGTTGGAAATTCGAGGCACCAGACCCATTGTTTGCCCGGGCGAGGATTCTTTGGAACGGCCACCCAGCAGGAACAGCCGTCGACCGTGAAGGTGTGGCGCGTGAAGGTTTTCCACGTGTCTGTCTTGGTCGGCTGCCAATCGATGGAGAGACCGAACGCTTTGTCCGTGAAAGCGAGGTAACATTGCCAGTCGTACGTCGCGATGCCGTGCTCGAAGGGGCGCCGGTGGTAGGCGAGACACGTGCCTATGGACGGCATCATTTCGGCGGGCCACTCAGAGGCGGGAAGACCGGATTGCCCAAGGAACGCCCACACCGGCTCGGCGGCTTTTATGCTCAGGAATTCGCCATAGGGGTCGAACCACTTGCCGGGGAAACTCGACACGTAGAGCTTGCGGGGCGCGCAGGCCGCAAGCAGCATGTGCTGATCGAAGGGCATGGCGGTCTCGCGGTCGCTGTATTGACGGAAGTTGCCGCAGAACCAGTAGGGGAACATCGCGTTTTGCGTGGAGACGTTCTCGCCATAGTCACGCTTGGCGAGCGGTACGCCGCCGCCGCCGGTCTGGTTGGGGATGACCACGGCGAAGCGCGCGTCTTTCGCACCGGCGAGTAAAGCGGTTTTGGCGAGGCGCAAACAGCCGATGGCGGCGACGCGGCGGGCGTCGATGGCGGGTTCTTTTTCAAGCATGTCCATGCCGCGCATAAGCGCCCAGGCCCATGCCGCGATGGCGGTGGTGTCATTGCCGACACCGGGCGTCGACGGCGGGAAGAGAGCGTGGACGCCATTGGTATAGAGATTTTTATCGTCCGGGGCGATATCGCCGTAACAGGCGGTGACCAACGCGTATCCGCGTGTGACGAGTGTTTCGAACGGCCAGCTTTTGGCATCAAGTCCGCGACTTTTCTCGGAGGCATGGTGATCCGTGACGAAATGCTTTGTGTTGTCGCGCAACCAACCTTCGGTCACGCGGATTGCGGGATCGGCGTCGATCTCTTGGTTGCCGTGGAAATTGAGTCCGATATAGGCGGGTACCGGTCCGGTCGCATTCTTTGGAAGGAAGAGAATCCAGTCGATCTTCGGTCCCGTGTTGTCGTTATGAAACCACATGCGGATCTGCTTGCGTGTGGCGCGCCCGTTGAGGATGTCGCGGCTTTCAAGCGTCTCAAGGCGCATTGTGGCGGGAGGGGGCGGAATCAGGCCGTACATCTGGTTTTCGAATATGGAGAGGATTTCGTCGCGGCGCTTGGGCCATTGGTCCGGCGACGTGAGTTTCGTGCCGTCCGCGAAGGTAAGCGGATCGGGCAACGTGTAGGGTGCGACTTTGGACTCGTCATAATTCGGCGGACGCGCGACCCCCGTGAAAGACAAACAACACCAAGATAAAACGCAGGCCCCTGTTATCAGTTTCATATAAAGACTTTAGCATTTTCAGGTTGAAAGTCAACGTGCCGAGCGTAGACGGGATCGCTTGGCCGTCAGATTATTGCTCGCGTAAAAAGCGTCTGCGCAAAAAAAATGCGGTTGGGGCTGTTGCGCGGCGCGAAATCGGGTAAACTTTCTGATGTTAAGAAAAAAGCGGAGGTTTGGCTGTGACGCTGAAAAGGGAAGAAATGCCGTTGGGCCCGTTGGAAGAAACGTTGGGGTATGCTTTTAAAGAGCGCCAGTTGCTGGTGACCGCCCTGACCAATCCCTCTTATCGTGCCGACCACCCGACGGAAAAGATGCAGGATAATCAGCGGCTGGAGTTTCTGGGCGATGCGGTGTTTGGCCTGTTGAGCGCGCAAGCGTTTTTTGAGCGGTATACGGACGAAGACGAGGGCGGACTCACGGTGCGGCGTAGCCATGTGGCGAGCGGGCGGGCGCTGGCGGACCTCGCGCGGCGCATCGGGTTGGGGCAGTATTTGTTTCTAGGTAAAGGCAACGAGGCGATTGGCGGCCGCGATCAGGACAAATCCTTGACCGATGCGATGGAAGCGGTGTTCGGGGCGGTATGGTGTGATGGCGGACTTGCCGCAGCACAGGCCGTCTATGCGAAACTGATGGCCGACGCTCCCAATAAGCAACTGGATGTTTGGGCCGACAATCCCAAAGGCCGGTTGCAGGAACTCGCGCAACGGCACGCCTGGCCCGCTTCGCCCGCATATGAGGTGGTGGAAACCGTGGGCCCCAGCCATGCGCCGCAGTATACGGTGAAGGTCAGCGTCTATGGCGGTTACGAAGCGGTGGGCGTCGGTAAGACAAAGCGCGCCGCTGAAGTCAAAGCGGCGGAGACCGTTCTGCGCTTGATTTTAGAAAATACCGGAAATTTTTAGGCTTGTTGACCCCTTTTAGCCGTTTTTCGTCAAAAACGCCGAAAAAGTCCACGTTGACCAATAGGGGGTATAAGCTCTATACTGTCTCGTTTAACCATTGGAGGCATTTTAGTGAATGTTGAACTGATTGAGAAAGCGAGAGTTAGGGTTCCCAGCATCCCCGTACTCGTGAATCTTGTTTCCCAACGCGTGCGTCAGCTCAATATGGGAGAGAGACCTTACGTGAAGCCGTTGTCGGCCGACGAGGATAAGTCAGACATCGCGTTGCGCGAGATCGCGGACGGACTGTTGATTTCAGAAGTCGATTTCGGCGCGATCGCTCGGGCCGAGGCGGCTCACACCCGGAGGTCGGAGTAGTCGGGCTTGGCGTGACGGGCGCGGCACGAAAGGATCATGAGCGGAGAGAACAAAAAAAGAAACGGCGGAAGTCTGACGGTCAACCGCAGGGCGACGCACGACTATTTTGTTCTTGAGAAAGTTGAGGCGGGCATCGAGCTGTTGGGTACCGAAGTCAAAGTGGTGCGCAACGGGGAGGCTGGACTGACGGGCGCGTATGCCCAAGTGAAGGAAGGCCAGCTTTTTTTGAATCAGGTGATGATCCCGCCGTACGCTTTCGGAAACCGTTTTAATCATGATTCGCTGCGGACGCGTCGCCTGCTGATGCACAAGCGCGAGATCCGGAGGCTTCAGGCTTTTTCTGAACAGAAGGGCTTGTCCTTGATCCCGTTGCGGTTGTATTTGACGCCCAAAGGCATGGTTAAGGTTGAGATTGGGGTTTGCAGAGGCAAAGCCCAAGAAGACAAGCGCGAGACGATTAAGCGGCGCGAGGCGGACATTGAGGCTCGCCGAGCTGTCGCAAGTCATTATAGGGGTTGAGCTTTTTAAGAGGAGAATCGTATGACATTGCCACTCGGATTCTTGGGGATGAATATCGGACCGACGGAGCTGTTGGTCGTGTTGGCGATTGTGCTGGTGCTGTTCGGCGGCAAGAAACTGCCGGATCTGGCACGTTCGCTCGGACGCAGCTTGGGCGAATTCAAGAAGGGCAAAGACGAAGGCGAGAAACTTGCCAATGAAAAGGTCAAGGAGATCGTCGATGACATCAAGAAGGAAGAGCCCGAGAAGGTTGAAGGCCCCAAGGTCTAATTACGGCGGCTTGCCGTGACCCGTCGTCTTTCCATTTTGCCGGCAACCCTTTTACGTGCCGTCCGTCTCATCTGGCTGAGCGACCGCCGTCTCGCTTTCTGGCACACGGTGCTGACGGCGATTCAAGCTCTGTTGCCGTTGGGCACTCTTTTTGCGTTGAAACACGTGATCGATCTAGCGACGCGCCTGTTTCAGAACGCTGGGCGTTTCCCGCCCCTTTCGCTTTCCGCCGCGATAGACCGTTTCGCCGCGGATCCCGATTTCCGCCGGCTGACGATATGGGCCCTTTTCGGGGCGCTCTGTTTATTTTTGGTGACCGTGTCTCGGTTGCTGATCACATGGGTTTCAGAATTTCACTCGCTGGCGGTCACAGACCGTGTCTACGATCTGCTGCACAAGACCCTTTTGCGCGCCGACTACGCCTTTTTCGAAAACCCGGACGACCAGAACCGTCTCTATATGGCCCGCGAGGAAGCGCTTTCTCGGCCTACGCGCGTGCTCTCCGGTCTCGGCCAGCTTCTTTACAGCTTTGTGGGATTGGTCGGCGTGTTGCTCATTCTGGCCTCTTTTAGTCCATGGCTGCCGTTTTGTCTCGCGTTCGCGGCGTTGCCCGCATTCTTTTTCAAGCTCGACCGTACGCGCCGTTTCTACGACTGGCGCAAGAAACTGACACCGCTTGAGCGACAAGCCTCTTATTTCAATGCGGTCATGACAGACGATGCCGGTGCCAAAGAGATTCGGCTGTACGGCCACGGCGGTTTTTGCCGCACGCGTTTTATGGCCGCGCGTGCCAAACTGCGGGAGGAACGGGTGGCGTGGCGGCGCTATGTGCTTTCGCGCGAAGCGATCGGCCTTTTTCTCGGGTTGCTGGTCACGGGCCTGATCATGTTGTGGATGATCGGACGGCTGCTGTCCGGAGCCGTGACCGTCGGCGCGCTTGTCCTTTGCGTCCAGTCCGTCCAACGTGGACAAAGCGCTGTTTCCTCACTCTTGACGGCCGTTGCATCGCTCTTCGAGGACGCGTTGTTTCTCCAGAGTTTCGAAGAATTGTTGCGTCAACCCATCCGGGTCGCCGCTCCCGCAAACGCCAAAAATGTTCCCGATCCTATCGTGCGCGGGATCGCCTTCGAGCACGTCTCGTTCGCCTATCCGGGGGTGTCCCTTCCGGTTTTGCGCGATGTCTCTTTCACGCTTCGCCCCGGTGAGCGCGTTGCTCTGGCGGGCGTCAATGGCGCTGGAAAATCGACGCTCGTCAAACTTCTTTGCCGACTTTACGATCCGGATCAGGGCCGTATCCTCGTAGACGGCATCGATCTGCGAGAGTTGGATCCCGTCGCTTGGCGTCAGCGGATCGGTGCGGTCTTCCAGGATTTCAACCACTATCAGCTCTCGGCGGCCGAAAACATCTGGATCGGACATACCCGGCTTCCTTCCGATTCCCCTGCCGTTGAAAGCGCTGCCGCCGATGCAGGAATGAAGCCTCTTTTGGCCGTCTGGCCTCAAGGGCTCAAGACGCTTCTCGGACGCTGGCTCCATGACGGTATAGAACCCAGCATCGGCCAGTGGCAAAAGATCGCGATCGCACGCGCGTTTCTGCGCCCGGCTTTACTCTATATTCTCGATGAGCCCGCCAGTGCCCTCGACCATGTGGCGCAGCGCGAGGCATTCGAGGCGCTCGCACGCCTCAGCAGCGGCAAAATCGCGCTTTTCACCAGCCATCGCGATCTCGTCCCCGGAATGGCTGACAGACTGCTGGTCATGGAAGCCGGAACCATCGTTTCCGATAAACCGCTATAAAGACGGACGAACACGGGCCCGCCCCGACAGAGCCACTGATCACCGTTATGGCCGTTACCCAAACACTTCGAGAAAAACTCGCCGCGCTGCCCGAGAAACCGGGTTGCTATATCATGCGCGACCGCAAGGGAACAATCATTTACGTCGGCAAGGCCGTTTCCCTGCGCCGTCGCGTACAGAGCTATTTTCGCGCGTCCACCCTGCGCGACGCACCTCCGAAAGTGCGCAGTATGGTGAAGAGCGTCGCCGATCTCGAAATCGTCATTGTTCGTAACGAAGCCGAGGCGCTTTTGACCGAAAGCACCCTCATTAAACAGTACCGTCCGCGTTTCAACATCGTCCTCCGCGACGATAAGCGCTACCTTGCCTTGCGCGCCGACCCGCACGATCCCGTGCCGCGTCTTGCCACGTGCCGTATCCTGCGCGCCGACAACGCGCTCTATTTCGGGCCTTTTCCTTCCGCGGCCGTGGTTCGTACCGTGCTGGATTTCACAGAGAAAAAGTATGGTTTGCGTAAGTGTACGCCGATCCGGCCCGATGCCGAAACGTATCAGCATTGCATCAACGACATTGTGCGCTACTGTTCCGCGCCCTGTGTCGGGCGGGTCACGCCTGAGGCGTATCGCGCGCGTTTCGATGAGGCGTGCGCCTTTCTGCGGGGGGAGCGGCTGGGGGTGATCGAAGAGGTGAAGGTCCAGATGCAGGCGGCTGCGGATGCGCACAACTACGAGAAAGCCGCAGCGCTGCGCGACACGTGGATTGCGCTTCGCGAGATGGTTAAGCAACGCGTACGCGTGGTCGTCTCGCCTGAGATGCATGCGTCCGCCGCGCTCGCCGGCATCCGCGAGCTACAGCGACTCATCGGCCTGCCTGCCGTTCCGACGCTTATCGAGGGTTTCGATATCTCTAACCTTTTCGGCACGTATTCGGTCGCCGGCATGGTGGCCGCCGTGGACGGGTTGCCGGACCGTCGCCTCTATCGTCGCTTCCGGATCCGCACGGTTGAGGGAGCGGATGATCCGCGTTCGATGGCCGAGGTCATCGGCCGTCGTTACAGCCGTGTGCGTGATGAAGGGAAACCTTTTCCGGGGCTGGTCCTGATCGACGGGGGTGTCACGCAACTCCGAGCCGCCCGCGCTGTTCTCTCGTCCCTTGGCCTCAGTCATCTGCCGGCGGTCGGCTTGGCCAAAGAGATGGAGGAGATCGTGCTGGACGACGGACGTCCGCCGCTGCTGTTGCCACGCGAGTCGGACGCCCTGCGCGTGCTCATCCGCCTTCGCGATGAAGCGCACCGTTTCGCGATCGACTATCACCGCCGTCTGCGCAACCGCCTCATCCGCGAATCCGCGCTCGATGAGATACCCGGTATCGGTTCTTCAAAGAAGGCGGCGTTGCTTAAGCATTTCGGCTCGGTCTATCGTCTTGCGCGCGCCACGCCTGAACAGATCGCGTCCGTGCCCGGCATCGATCTCGCCCTTGCCGAAGCCATTCTCCGCGCCGTTGTTCCGCGCGGGATTTCTTGAACCGCATGATCTAATACGACAAGGGCCTCGTCGCTATCCGGTCAGGCCTTTTTTGCCTGTTTTTTTCTCGCCGTGCGGTATTCGCTCATCGTGCAGCCGTAGTTCCGGCGGAAAAGGACACCGAGATGGGTCGCCGTCTCAAATCCGCAGGAAACGGCGATTTCGCTGATGGGCCGGATCGTCTCTGTCAGCATCATCCGCGCGTGTTCCAGTTTCTTGAGTTGAATTTCCTCGAGAACGGTATGTCCGAGAAACTGACGGAATTTCAGTTCCACAAGACGGCGTGAGCCCCGGACGCGTTTGGCAACGTCATTCACATTGATTCCCTCGCAGGCATTGAGCGCAATGAATTCCCGGGCGCGGGTAATCACGATGTCCCGAACCTGCGAGGTGTCCGTCGATGGACGCTGGATGATGGCCCCCGGCCCGTAGGAGATCGTTCTGGTTTTTTTCTCTCTCCCTCGCATCAGCTGATCGAGCAGCATCATGCCTTCATAGCCGACTCGTTCGGCTTCAAACGCGATGCTGGACAGGGCGGGAATGCACGCCTCGCAGATGTCCTCGTCGTTGTCTACGCCGAGCACCGCCGTTTCATGGGGAACGTTGATTCCCGCTAACGTACAGGCGTCGATCACCTGCCGTCCCCGATTGTCCATCGCCGCCAGGACCGCGACGGGTTTCGGAAGTTTCAGCAGCCAGTCGCAAAGCCGTTGCCGATCCGAACTGGCGTCCAATTCTTTTTCCGAGCGGGCCGTCGGATAGATAAGACAGTCGAATCCCGCTCGGCGAAGCGCGTCCGCGAAAGCTTGTCCGCGGGAAATCGACCAGTCGAGTCCGTGAATCTCGCCAACATATGCGAAATGCGTGAAACGAAGCTCCAGAAAATGCTCGGCAGCCATGCGCCCGATGGCGGGGCTGTCGCTGCGGATCAGGCCCTGTTTCGCAAGTGGGCTGTTCTGTTCGCACAGCTCTATGGGCGGTTCGAAAATGACGGTTGGGAGATTGGCCGCAATCACCGCTTCGGTCAGTTCGGGCGTATAGAGTCGCCCAATGATGCCCGTGCATCCCCATTCTTTCATGCGCAGCAACTTCTGTTCGTCGGGCCGGCCTTCGATGATGTGGAGACACCACGGACCGTGTTGCCGCGCATATTTCAGGATGCCGCGCCGCAGATCGCGGACGACCTTGAATGATGAGTAGAGGATTACCGCTACCTGGGGGATCTTTCTGAGCACATGAGCCATAACTCCGCCAGTGTAGCCCCATGCCGTCGTTATAGTCAATCTGCGACAACACAAGGATTGCGCAAATGAAATAAAATTTTTTACGCAATCAAAGGTCGATCTTTGTTGAGGTCACGGATAAAATAACCGATGTCCGGCAGGCGAGTCGCGAATGCGTTAACGGGTGCGAAAATAATCAGCAAGGGAAGGATATAAGGATGAATCACAATCGGGAAATTCAACGGCTTGGAGGAGAAGGGCTGGGACGACGCGGCTTTATCGGTGCCGTCGGCGGGGCCGCCGCCGCTTTGGCGGCAGGTTGTACGGGGGCCGTCGCCGCCAGGGATCGTCTCACGGTCATGTCTCAGATGCGGGTCGGCGCGGCGCACAGCGGCTGTCGATGGAGCGGCTCCAGCAGTTTGAATCGCTGGGTTACGGTATGTTCATCTCCTACGATATCCAAGCCTTTTACAAAGGTACCATCCACGGGAAGGTCACCGACGAGATGCGGCACATTCTGCCGACCGTTTACGCGCCGGACAAACTCGACGTTGAACAATGGATCTCGGTGGCACGGGACGCAGGTATGAAATATGCCGTGTTGACGGCCAAACGCCATCCCGGTTTTTGTCTTTGGCCCAGCAGATACACCGACTACACGGTGGCCCACAGCGGCAACACTACCGACGTCGTCGAGAGGTATGTCAAAGCGTGCGGAAAATGCGGCGTCGTGCCGGGGCTTTACTATCCGTCGGTCGATTTCCATCACTTGAACGGACGGCCGCCGCAGGACGACTGGAAGTACGTCACTTCGCTTCACCAAACGTTCATGACCAATCAAATCACCGAGCTGTTGACGAACTATGGGCCCATCGGCGAAGTGTGGATCGATATTCCCCATATGCTCGGACGCGGTTACCGAACCTTCTTGTACGAGCACATCGCCCGCTTGCAGCCGAACGCCGTGATTCTGATGAATGGCGGCTTCCACGACGGCGCAAAAGTGCCGACGGAGACCGTGTGGCCAACCGACCTGATTTCGCTCGAAGTGACGTTGCCTTCCAAGACCGGATACTCGAAGTGGAAGACGGTCGAAGGGCAGGAATATTATTTGCCGGGCGAATATTGCAATTCAATCATGCCGCAGTGGTGGTGGGTGGAAGGCGACAAACCGAAACCGGACAAGGTCGTCCTCGACCAATTTCAAACCTGTCGGTCGGCCGGTGTCAATGTGTTGCTCGATGCGCCTCCGGACCGCCATGGGCTGATTCCTCGGGAGACGGTCGATGCGCTGATGCGCCTGCGCCGCAATGCGGGGATATGAAAAGGAAGACACGGTGAAAGGTGTCGTCCGAGATGTCGAGCGGGGGCGACCCTCCTGTGCCGCCCGAATACCCCCGCGGTTTTCTTGAAGTGTCCTCGTTGTTAACCATGTGATGCCTGTCCGGCCGCATGGGATTTGTTCCAACTCGTGAAAAAGACCGTTTCGCGGTGAACCTTGGATGCCGAACGGTTTGCTTTAATCTCTCTTCATATGGCTCAGATTCCCGCTGCGAGTGCCCTTAATTCTTGCGCCGCTTCGCGGACGCGGACCGGACGGGCGAAGAGAGCGGAAACCACGGAAATGCCCGCGATGCCGGTCCCCGCAAGAAGCCGCACATTGCCCGCGTGGATGCCGCCGATGGCCACGACGGGGATGCGGACAGCGGCGCAGATTTCGGTTAGAGTCGCGCGTGAGACTTCCGCCGCATCCGGTTTAGTCGACGTCGGGAACACCGCGCCCACGCCGAGATAGTCTGCGCCGTCCGCCTCTGCGGCCAGCGCTTGCGCGACCGTCTGCGCGGAAACGCCCAGGATTTTGTTTTTGCCGAGACGCTTGCGGATCTGACGCGCGTCGCCATCGTCCTGCCCGATGTGGAGTCCGGCCGCATCCGACGCGATGGCCACGGGGAGATTGTCGTTGATGATCAGCGGAACTGAGTGGGCGTCGGTCACCCGTTTGATCTCACGGGCCAGTTCGATAAATGGACCGTCGTGCAGATTTTTCTCGCGGAGCTGGATGATCGTGGTTCCGCCGAGAATCGCTTCCTCGACTTGTCGGTCAAGGGTGCCGCATTCGACGGGCGCGGCGGAAAGCCACGTGCGATCCGTCACCGCGTACAGCAACAACATTTCACGCAAGCTGTTCAATCTTCATTCCTCCGGCCAGTGTTGCCTCGTCCATCAGCGAAAGACGGTCGATCAGATATGTTCGGAAACTGCCCGTCCCGGCGTTTTCCCTTAGCGTGCGTTCCGCCGCTTGCTCGCCGGCAAGACCCATGGCGCAGAGTGCTGCGGCGACAGACGTCAGCATGCGACTCGACGACACGCCGCAAAACGCGCCGGTAATCGCCGAGAGCATGCATCCGCTGCCGGTGATTCGGGCCATCAGCGGATGGCCGTTGTGCACCGCCAGCGTTTGGGTCCCGTCTGTCAGAATGTCCGTCGCGCCGGTTACCGCCACAATTGCGCCTGTCCGATCCGCAAGGACTTTCGCGGCAACGGTTGTCCCCGCCCATCCGTCCGCGCTTAAATCGTTATCGTTGGCATCAACGCCACGCGTGGTGCCGCTTTCGCCCAGAAGCGATTTGATCTCCGAGACGTTGCCGCGAATCACCGCGAGGGGAATTTCCCGTATCAGCTCCAAAGCGGTTTCGGTGCGGAGGCGCGTGGCTCCCGCACCGACCGGATCAAGGATCACGGGCCGGCCGAGCGACGCGGCTTTCTTGCCTGCCGCGAACATGGAGGGAATGGTCCGCGCGTTCAGTGTCCCAATGTTGATCACGACCGCATTTGCGAGCGCGGCGATATCCGGCACGTCATCAGGATCGTCGGCCATTACGGGGGCCGCGCCGACCGCGAGTAACGCATTCGCGCAGTCATTGACGGTGACGTAGTTCGTGAGGTTGTGGACGAGTGGTTTTTTGTCTCGCACAACCTGTAACAGATGGGCGATCTCGGCGATATCCGGAGAGTGTGACATGTTTTCTTCCTTGTTTGAAATATCAAGAGTCAGGGTCTAAGGAGGCGGGCGTCAGGCCTGTTTTCTAACAGTGGGGGTGCAGATGCCGCAGGATGTGAGGACGCTCCAGACCGTGCGCAAGCATGAGCGGCTCGTCGTTCAGCAACGCGACGGCGGAGCCTTCGGCCACGACGCTTCCGCCATCCAGTACGATGACGCGCGAACAGACTTCGACGACCAGTTCCAGATCGTGCGTGGCAATGATCCGCGTGTGCTCAAACGAGCGGAGCTGTTCGATCAGGCGTCGGCGCCCGCGCGGGTCGAGATTGGAGGACGGCTCGTCCATTACCAGCACGTCCGGTGACATCGCCAAGACCGTGGCGATGGCCACCGCACGCTTCTCGCCTGCCGACAATTTGTAAGGGGGACGATTTTTTAAGTGGTTTTTTCCGACGCGGTCCAGCGCGGACGTGACCCGCTGTTCGATTT
The DNA here is from genome assembly GCA_964612775.1 of uncultured Lentisphaeraceae bacterium. GTDB lineage: Bacteria > Verrucomicrobiota > Kiritimatiellia > RFP12 > UBA1067 > DAOPZC01. Next base: position 2,922 of record CAZTDL010000037.1, on the reverse strand, counting down.
CGTCGGAAGGCAAACCCGCATTCAGTGGGCCGAAGGCGACATCCTCGCCTACTGTCGGCATGAAAAGCTGGTCATCCGGATCCTGAAAGACCATGCCGACGGCTTGACGGATCGCCGCCGCGGTCTCCCGCGTCAGGCGTGTTCCGCCGATGCGTATTTCACCCGAGGAGGGATTCAGATATCCATTGAGATGCAGGAGCAAGGTGGATTTTCCAGCACCGTTTGCGCCGATCAGAGCGACGGCTTCACCCTGTTCTATGCTCAAGGAAATATTGGTGAGCGCCGCTGTTCCGTCAGGGTAGGCGAAATTCAGATTTCGGACTTCAACAATGGGTTGACTCACGATGCGCCTTTCATAAACGGGCCGCTCAGCATGTCGGCCAGATTCCACGTTCGTGCCGCAACGAAAAAAGCCGTCCAGCCTAGCAGGAAGACCCAATCGCTCCAGCGTAGCGGGGTCGGATGCAACACCCGCATCTGTCCGTCAAATCCGCGCGCCAGCATGGCTTGATAGACCCTGTCGGCCCGGGCCATCGATCTCAGCAAAAGATGGCCCACCAGCGAAGCGTAAACGCGAAAACGAAGGTGTTTAGATCCTGCGGAACGGAGTTCGATGCTCCGCAGCATGCGTGAGCCCTCGTCCGCGATGATGAACAGATACCGGTAAAGAAAAAGCAATTGAACGGCGAAGACGCGCGGCACGCCCATCCGTTCCAATCCCGCACATAGCCGGTGCATGCCCGTACAGGCGACCAGTACGAGCGCCGCACTGACTGTTAAAAGGAAGCGTGTCATGATCGAAACGAAGGAGAGCCAACCGCCGGAAATAGACATGGTTCCGATGGCCGAGACGGGCCGATGATCAAGGAAAGGATTGAAGAGTCCGACGGCCAAGGCAAAGGGCGCCGCGACGAGGATTTTCATGAGCAGACTGCGCGGAGGAATCTGGCCGAGAAACAGGAGCGCGACGGGATAAAGAAAGAAGGGCGTCAGGGCGGACACCTCGTAACGCGAAAAAGACATGACCAGAATGATGAAGAGGAGCGTTGTGACTGTCTTCACCCGCGCATCGATTCGATGCACGGGTGTGTCCTGCCGCCCCAATTCATCCATGCGGCTGACTTCAATCCACGTTTCAAGTCCCATTCGACGCGCCTTTCGGCCCTTTTATTCGCGGCACCGCAACACCGCAGCATGCCGATTTTTCAATAGATAACCGATTAAACTTACCAAAGCCAGTGTGATGACGCCACCCGCAAGTCCCGAAACCGATGTGCCGGCATGCCCCGACGGCCACGTCTCGGAATCGTCTGTTTCATCGGATGCGACCTTGCCGGAAGCGGTTTTTGCTGACGCTTTGAAATCGTAATCAGGCAGGACGGCTGTTGTTTCCTGCATCGCCGATAAGCGCTTGCGCAAGCCGCTCTCTCTTCCCGCGACCTCTTCTTTGCCTGTTACCTTGGCAATCGACCACTCCAATCCGTCGGGATGCGTGGATGCAAACCAGCTGAGTATGCCGCCCGCGAACACGGTGGCCATCAGTAAACCCAGCAGAACCGGCCGCGCGTTGACCGGCATTCCCGCCAGGGAACTCGCCGTCGGCATGACCTCTGGCCTTGCGCGCGCGACAAAGCTGACCACGACGGCTGTCGTCAGACCTTCCACGAGACCGATCGCAAGGTGGATCGGTTGCATCAGCAGGACGAACGTTCCGAAAGGCAGATCGGAAAGGCCCGAGGCTTTCGTTTCCAGCACGACGCTGAACGCACCGAGTTGCAGTCCCGCAACGGCGGCGGCCATGGCCGCGAAAATCGCACGCGCCGACACGTATCGGTCCTTCGCGATCACCCGATAAAGAAAAGGATAAGCGATGAAGGCGGGATAGAACCCGAGATTGAAAATGTTGCACCCCAGCGCCAACAGCCCGCCGTCCGCGAAGAAAAAGGCCTGCACGGTCAATACCGATGCGATTACCAAAAAGGCCGCATGCGGACCTAGCAGCACGGCCAAAATCAAGCCTCCGCCCAAATGCCCGCTTGATCCTGTGCCGGGGATGGAGAAATTGATCATCTGTGCCGTAAAGATGAAGGCGCCGAGCACGCCCATAAGAGGAACTAGATTGTCCTTCAGGGACTCTTTTACCCTCCGCGCGCAATAGGCCATGATACCGCCCGAGATCGCCCACATCGTTCCTCCCACGGCGGGGGAAATCAACGCGTCTGCCATATGCATGTTCTTTCCTCTCCCGATACGCCGCGACGCATTCCGTTTGCGGCATTTTCTGCTCTGTGGAAGGCGGCGTCACACAGGCCGCATGCGCCTCTCTTTTAATGCGGAAACCCATCTTAGCAGATGGTCGACCCTCGCTTCAATCGAATGTGACTTGCGCGACTCCAAAAAGTGTTACTTCTGTTTATTAGGTAACACGAAAGGCGCGAAAGGAGTGGTAATGTCCTTTGAAATAAGGTCTTAACGGGGTGTTACTATTTTTGCAAACATATGATTTTGATGTTTTTATGCGGGAAATGACGCGCACCGCCCTGAATTCAGGCGGTCGGGAAGAAGCCGGAGGATCAATCGGAAGCATATAGGGGAGGGGGGACGGCCGAACGATTTCGCGCTGTTCGAATGGCCGGTGTTTTTTCCCTCTTATTGGAATCCTGGCAGCGGCGCATTGTTCGTTTCTCGGCTTACGGTTCTGCCTTGACTCGGCGCGTGCCAAGGGCTTTTTTTGCGGATGAATGTGTGCGTGTGAATCCGGCGCTGTCGTCGCTGCGGATAAAGCTGCAGACGCGCCATGGCCCTCCACCGTCTTTGATACGTATGAATGTCCTGCCGGCATCGCGTGGCCAAAGGCCGATCAGCCTCCCCGTTGCGTCAAATGAAAACGACACCGAAATTCGGTGTCGTTTTCGTTTGACG
>CAZTDL010000036.1:0-15261 GCA_964612775.1 uncultured Lentisphaeraceae bacterium | reverse complement strand
ATAAGGGCAATCGGAACGTGGGGCCAATGCGACTCATCAAGGCCAATGCGGTTTTTACCGGAATGGGGTTTGTGTCGATAAACAGATCACGGAACAACGGATAATAACTTCGATGAATCTCCCTTGCGCCTGCAAGGTCATTTGACAGGGCCAATCGCACAAACGCGGACATTTCTTTCGGAATGACGTTTGAGGCTACGCTGATGACGCCACACGCGCCGACGCTGATCATCGGAAGCGCTAGGCTGTCGTCGCCCGAGAGCACCGGCAATTCGCATGCGTTTCGAATGGCGCTGACGCGTTCCACACTGCCGGCAGCCTCTTTGATTGCGGCGATGTTCGGATTCGAGGCGAGACGCACAACCACGTCGAGCGGAATTTCTTTGGCGGCGCGGCCGGGCACGTTATAAAGCACAACGGGAAGTCCGAGATCGGCGATGGATGTAAAATGGCGATAGAGACCCTCTGCATTGGGCTTGTTGTAGTAGGGGGTTACTTGGAGTGTGGCGTCGACCCCTGCGTTGAGCACTTCGCGCGTTAACGCGATCGCCTCGGCGGTAGAGTTGGCGCCCGTCCCCGCAATGATAATGGCTTTACCCGCCGCTGCTTCGACAGTCGCATTGATGACCTTGATGTGCTCGTTAAATTCAAGTGTCGGGGATTCCCCCGTCGTGCCGACAGGGACGAGCCCCTCAACATTATTTTCAATCTGCCACTGTACCAGTGACCGAAGCGCGGAATAGTCGATCGAGCCATCCGTGTTGAACGGCGTGACCAAGACTGTAAATGTGCCTGTAAGCGTCATAAGTTCCTTCGAATTAGTTCAAATAAGTATGCGACAAGTGCGGTCGGATGGTCAACCGCCTTTATTGAGAGAATTCAGTTGGGCCGCTACTTCAGGGAGCGCGATAACGTTTTTGGCGCCTTCCATGACATCGCGGATAATGGCCCGCGAGGAAAGCGTCGCCCGCGTGACGGCATCGATTTTAACAGCCGTGTCGTCGGCGCGAATTTCCGTGAATTGGCTGAAGAAGGATTTCTTTAAACGACGGAAATATTGAGGGTCTTCGCGGTGAGCGATAACACTCAACCCTTTGATTCGGGCATCTGTGCCGATTGCGACAAGTACGGTGATTTGTCCGCGTTTCCCTTTGCAGGACGGCGGAACTTGGTCTGTGCGGAAAATCCAGCCCGAGGGGTGCCCGTCTAAGGTGACGGTGTTGACGATGATATTGGTGTTGGACAACGTCATCGGGGCGGCATGGGCGGATTGTCCAAACCAGTCATGGCAGAATGCTTCGGTCGCCACAATATCCGCCGCGGTCGCCATTTCGGTATAAGACATCAGAAATAAACCGCAGACGATAATCCTTCGAGTCGATTTATCAAACATGCCTCCGTCTCCCCCCTCTTTTTGGCCGCATTTTATCCCTCAAGAGGGAATGTATGCAACCCCAAAAGGGTTTTCCCCGAACGGGACAGGAAACATCTGATATTTCCCGTTAAGGGCATGCGGGAATAAAGATTGCGTCTTCCCCTTCATCGGTCATCCGTGTTGCCAAGGCGGCGTATCGGGAAGCAGGGCATTGAACTCGTCTGAAAGACTTTGCTCGTAGGCGCCAACAAAAGACCCCGTCAGGAATTTGTTGTAGGCTTCGCGGCAGAAACGTTCCCAAGAAGCCTCTTCGGCTCCGGGATTGATAGGATAGAAACAAACATTTACCTTTTTGGCGGCGGCCAGATCACCTTGGGCGTCGCCAATCATCAGCACGCTGTCCACAGGATATTTACCCTCGGTTGCGATTCGGATGTGTTCAGCCTTGGTGCCGAGTTCCTGTCCCGCAATCAGGTCAACATAATGATGGAGCCGATGGAGGTCCCACTCTTTGACAAGCGCTTCTTCCGGTGTCTGCGAAACAACGATGGCATCGCTGCTGGAACGGATCAGTTCCAATGCCTTTTTTGCCCACACATAGGGGGGCACGGGGCGCATGCGCGTATCGATATCGACATTAATGGCTAAGCTCCAATCGAGCAAGCGTGCCAGTTCAGGATCGTTTGTCCGAGCGACTTCGGCCTTGAGCGATGGGTTGCCGAGTGGTCGGCCCGAGTTAATGTAAGCGCGCAAGGCTTCGGTCTTTGGGAGGGAAACGCCGGATGCTTTTACTCCCGGATAATCGGCGAATAAGTCAAAGACACGGAGCAACGCGGGAAAACGATTGCTGCCGCGCGTCTTGGAGTAGAGGTTGACGAACTCGGCGCAGGCCCGGAGTTCTTTTTCGCATTTTCCTAAGTCCCAAAAACGAATAATGAGCGGATGAAAGTGTTCCTTCTGTTTCGCGGTCATCGTGTCGAAAACGCAACCGTCCGAATCGATGCCGACAAACGAACTGTGGTTTTTGGGAAGACCTTTAAGGTCGTCCAAAGAATAGTGTTTCTTCACTGCGGTTAGACCTTGATCTGGAAAACGGCGATCAGGGTGAACACCATGGTGAAAATGGCGACGGTTTCGACGATGCCGAGCGCGGCGAAGTAGTTGGTGAGACCTTGACCGGTTTCCGCTTGGGCGTCGCATGCGGCGGCGGCGGCGCGACCCTGAAAGAGCGCGGAGAAGCCGATTCCTAACCCTGCGAAGATACCGAGAATCAGCAGCGGAAGTCCGGCGCCCGCCTTGCCGAACATGACAAACATCAGAATCATGCCGTAAAGGGTCTGTGTGATGGGAGCACCCACCAGACCCAGCAGGATGAAGGGAGCGGGTTTGTTTTGCGCATAACACTTCTTCCATGCGCCCATGGCGGACGTGGCCGCAAAGCCCGTGCCGAAAGCCGAACCTGTCGCGCTGAGTCCGAGACACGCGACCGCTCCTGCTATACCCATGGTGGTGTTGATTGCGACGACTGCGTCAGGATTCATGATATTTCTCCGTTAGTGTGAGTTTAAAATGGATTACTGTTTGCTGTTTATCGATCAGTGAGCCGACACGGCGTCGGCCTTTCGTTTGAACGGCTTGAAGGCATAACCGGACCACGTGATGCCTTTGTGGTTCGAGAACTCCAGCGTGTTCAGACGTACGGCGTGAACGAGAATGCTGAGTCCGGCCATCGCGAAATTGAGGCCATGGCCGATGAGCAGGATAAACATCATGGGGATGATTTTGGCCCATAAGGGCAGCCCGTTGTTGATGGCCATGTCGTTGAAGTTTTCCGCAACCTTGACCGATGCTAAGCCGACGGCGAAAAGGCGCACATACGAAATGATGTCGCCGAGCGTGCTGACGATGCTGAGCGGCAACATTCCCAACTCGATGCCGCCGGTTTTAAGCTCGCTTCGTTTGAGCGTGAAGAAAAAGAGCAAAAACAGCGATACGCCGAAAACGGGGTAGATGAATAGCGGTGCCCGGAAAATGCCGACAATGTTTCCAGACATGCAGTACATGAACCAGATAACGCCAAGCCAACCGATTTGGGCCAGAAACTTGGAGTCGGGAAACAGTTTGATCGCATTCCAGATTCGCGCAACAGAAAGATGGATGACCCCCAAGCTGAAACAGACCAACATCATATGGTTGATGCCGTTTTCAGGGTGGTTTAACCACAGGCTCACCGCATTATCCGCGAACTTCGGATGCGTGCCGAACCAAGTGTTTGAGAGGACGCCCCAAACCACGGTGGCGAACGCAAAGAAGCCGAGCAATACAAAGGGTGCGCGCGGCGCGCTTGGCATTTTGCGACGCGCATATAGCGTCAACAGGAAAATCAGCGCTCCGTAGCCGCCGTCACCGACCAGCATCGCAAAAAAGATGCTGAAGAAGCAGAAGAAAGGCACGCTGACATCCTCTTCTCTGTAGGCAGGCGCGATACCCAACGCCTCGAATAATGCCAGCATCGGGCGGAACAGCCGGGGCGGCCGCAACAGGGTGGGAGGTAATTCGTCGGGTTGCGGATCGCGTAACAGCAGGCCCCACGCTTTCTCTTCGGCCGTATCACGCAAGGTGTCCGCAAGGTCGGCGGGCAGCCAACCCGTGATCCATGACACGGCGCCGCTGGATTGCATCGTGTCGGCGGCGTTTGCGAAATCGCGCATATCGGCTAATCCCGCCATTTCGCGCGTCAGGTCTTCTGTGTTTTCGGCGGCGTGTCTCAGCCGGACGTTAATCTGTTCGATGCGCGCAAGCATTTCGGTATGGCGCTTCTGTAAAACGGAAACCGATGCTTGAGGCGGGTCAATCCGTTCGCAGCCTTCGGGGAATTCGCCTGCGCCGATCATAACGCCATAGGCGAATTTCGTGTCGGAACAGAATTTCCGCACCAGTATGCCCTCTTTTTCGGTGAAGATGGCGTTTGCGGGGGCGCGGAAGAGTTGGACCGGTAATCCCTGTAACATCAGCTTGGCGGGCAACGTGACATCGAAATCGCCGAACGGAAGGAGGCGGGCGATGTCGCGGTTTAGATGTTCGGACTCGTTTACGAGGAACTGGCGCATTTCGGCGAAATGAAGAATTTGTTCTATCTTCTCGGCCGTGTTGTCCGAGAAAAAGGGGAGCGTGCTGTTGATCAATTCTTCAACGCTCATCTCGCGACTGTGGGCTTTGTGTGGTCCGGCCGCCGTCGCCTGTACCGCTTTCCCTGCCTGCGCATCCTTGAGGATCTGAAGCGCCTGTTGGGCTAAGGCTAGCTTGGTTTGTGCGAGACGGAATCGCTCGGAATCGGATGATCCGAGGTTGAGATGCATCATGCCCAGTCCGCGCAGCCTTTCGAGCGTCGATTCGCGTTCAGTTGCGATACACAGAAGCGTGATATGTTTCATGGGGACGATCATGCTGCATCTTCCTCCCCTGATTTGAGCGCGCGGCCTTTTGCGATCTTGCCGCGAGTGACTGAGGCGGTTTGTTCGTCTCCGATCGCAATCTTGATGACCCGGATGTTCTCGCGGCATTCGGGAATCTTCACTTTTTCAAACAGGTTCACGCGCTGAGAAGTGGTGTTTAATTCCTGAGTGATAAGCTCGCGTTGCTTATCTAACACAAGGCGTTCCGCCTTAAGGCCGAGAATTACGGTTATCATCGAGGCTGCTTGGTCGAACCATGCGGGCGTGGCAAAAAGATCGATTTCGGCAAGCGACGTGTCGATGTTCTTGAAAACGGGAATCGTGACGCCGGCAATATTATTGGCGTCGGTCACGACTCGATTGACCGTGACGAGATTGGCAAGAGCGCCTCCGGATTCGGAAAAAAGACTAACCCAGCCGTTAAGTTTCGCGAGCGCGTTTGACTCTCTCGTCGAGACGTCGTCGATACGCGTGGTAATGACAGCGATTTTCGCCTGCAATTGCTGTTTTTTGAGCAATAGCATCGGCAGAAAACGTTTAAAGCGCTTGAGCGCGTCGCTTTGCGCTTTCAACTCTGTCTTTGTGAGTTTGATCTTCGCCATGGTTCGCAGTGCTCCGTGACGCGTCGCTTACGGCTCTTGCTCTTTCGGCCAAAATTTATTGGTGAGCTTAGACGGAATGCCGGTTTCGCCTTGACTGAAACAGTCGGCAAGGATCTGCCAACCGAGGTCAAGCGCTTTCTCCAGCGGGATGTTTACGGAAAGATCCATCATTTCTTTCTCAAAACGTATGCCGTACTTCAGTAGTTTTCCGTCCCAGTCGCTCATGCGGAACCCCATGGACTGCTTCTCCTGCGTCTCTTTAAAGGAAGCGTAGAGTTTGATCATGGCGTCCATGATGGTGCGGTGGTCTTCACGGGTGTCTTTGTTCACCTGCTGCTTCAGACGGCTGAGTGACCCGAAGGGCTCGATGCGGCCGTTGCGCAGATAGAATTGGCCTTCCGTAATATATCCGGTGTTGTCCGGTACGGGATGGGTCACATCGTCGCCGGGCATGGTGGTGACTGCCAGAATGGTGATGGATCCCGCACCCTCAAAGTCCACGGCTTTCTCGTATCGCGAGGCGAGCTGTGAATAAAGATCGCCGGGGTAACCGCGGTTAGAGGGTATCTGTTCCATCGTAATGGCGATTTCCTTCAGCGCATCCGCAAAGCTGGTCATGTCTGTCAACAGAACGAGCACTTTCTTGCCCTGCAGCGCGAACTGTTCGGCCGTGGCGAGCGAAACATCCGGCACCAACATGCATTCGACGATCGGGTCTGAGGCCGTGTGAACGAACATGACGGTACGGGAGAGCGCGCCGCTTTCGTCGAGCGTGTCTCGAAATGAAAGGTAGTCGTCGTATTTCAGTCCCATTCCGCCAAGGATGATGATGTCAACTTCGGCCTGCAATGCGATACGCGCGAGCAGTTCATTGTAAGGCTCGCCCGCACGTGCGAAAACCGGCAACTTCTGCGATTCGACCAGCGAATTGAAAACATCGATCATCGGAATGTTCGTGCGAACCATGTTGCGAGGCATGATGCGCTTGGCCGGATTCACGGACGGCGTGCCGATATCAATCAGGTTGTCGGTCAGCACGGGGCCCTTGTCACGCGGTGTGGCGCTGCCCGTAAAGGAGCGTCCGAGCAGGGCGTCGGAAAAAGAAACGCGCATGGGGTGGCCGAGAAAACGCACCTTGGCATCCGTCGCGACACCGCGTGCGCCTGCGAACACCTGAAGCGTTACGCTACTGCCGTCGAGCTTAATGACCTGCGCGAGCGAAGTGCCTGTCCGCGAAACGACTTCGGCGAGCTCGCGGTATTTGACACCCTCTGCCCGGAGCGTGACAACGCTGCCGGCGAGGTTATCGATGGTGTGGTAAACCTTATGCATGGCTGAAAGCCTCCTCAATCATCTTCGCTAGCGCGTCACGCCGGGAGGCGTACTCGGGCAGATCTTGCGCCGTCATATTCCAGTCGATGAACGCTTGCGTCAAACCTTGGAAAAACGCACGCGCGCTGCTCTTGTCTGTGAAGGGGAATGTCGCTCGCATCGCGTTTTCAGCCAGCGCGAACATTTCGCGTTGACGTTCCACGGGCGTGGCCGCATCGACTTCGTTGAAGGCATTCTGCTGGAGATAGACGGTGTCCAGGAACTCACTTTTGAGATAGGCGGTGAAATCGTCGATACTGGTTCCCTCTTCGCCGACGACTTTCATCATCTGCGCGACGTCAGTTCCTTGGCGTAAAATCTTGCGTACGATTTCAACTCGCGATTTTTCAATCACGCTTTTGTATTTGCTCCAGCTTTCGAGCGGATCAATGGCCGGATAGCGGCGCGCGTCGGAACGGGCGCGCGAGAGACCGTGGAATGCGCCGACCACTTTCAACGTCGCTTGGGTGACCGGCTCGTCGAAATTGCCGCCGGCCGGCGAAACGGTGCCGCCGATCGTGACCGAACCTGTTGATCCGTCTTTAAGACGCACCAACCCCGCACGCTCGTAGAAGTTGGCGATCAGGGATTCGAGGTAAGCGGGGAAGGCCTCTTCGCCTGGAATTTCCTCAAGCCGTCCGGACAGTTCGCGTAACGCCTGTGCCCAGCGCGACGTTGAGTCGGCAAGCAACAAAACATTTAATCCCATCTGACGATAATAGCTGGCGATCGTGACGGCCGTATAAACCGAAGCCTCGCGCGCCGCGACCGGCATCGAGGACGTGTTGCAAATGATAACCGTGCGATCCATGAGCGGTTTGCCGGTGCGAGGATCTTCAAGCTCAGGAAATTCGCGCAGAGTTTCCACGACTTCGCCTGCGCGTTCACCGCATGCGGCGAAAACGACGATGTCCACGTCGGCATATCGCGAGGTGGTCTGCTGCAAGACGGTTTTTCCTGCACCGAAGGGCCCCGGAATACAGTAGGTGCCGCCCAGCGCGACCGGAAAAAAGGTGTCAACGGACCGCACGCGGGTGGTCATGGTGTCCACCGGTTTCAGACGTTCCGCGAAACAGGTGATCGGGAGTTTAACGGGCCAGCGCTGCAGCATCGTGACGTTGAAATCCTGTCCTTCGGCATCCGTGAGGACAGCGATTTCCTGTTCAATCGTATATGAACCCGCCGGAACGATGTGCTTTACGGTATAAACGCCTCGAAAAGCAAACGGCACCATGATCCGATGTTTGAAAATGCCTTCGGGAACGGTGCCGAGCATTTCGCCTGCGGTTAGTCTGTCTCCCGCCTTGGCCGAGGGGGTGAAGGCCCACATCGTGGTCCGGTTGAGCGCTTTTAGGTATGTGCCTCGCTGAAGGAAGAAACCGCACTGCTCAGCAAGCTGGGGTAACGGATTTTGGAGGCCGTCATAAATCTGTTTGAGCAAGCCGGGGCCGAGCTCGGCCGCCAGCAGGTTGCCTGTGAAGGTGACGGCGTCACCGATCATCAGATCCCGCGTGTCTTCAAAGACCTGCATGTCGGCTTGGCGTCCGCGGATGCGGACGATCTCGCTCATTAAGCGCTTGGAGGTACCGTCTTGGACGAGACAGGCGTATCCCACCTCGTTCTGCGCGACGGCACCTTCAAACGCGACGGTGATCATATTGCCGTTGACACCGACGATTTTTCCTGTTGTTTCCATGACGTTTTTCCGTATCGGGCGACTTTAACTTCGCGTTCACAATCAAAGGGTAAGGGGCACTTTCGTGAGGGTTTCAAACGTTTGCCGTCCCTGATCGGCATTCAGCGAGAACCAGCGAAAAAGGATTGCCAGTTTCACGGCATACGCGAAAATCACATTGATGTCGAGAGGGTCGAAACCTTGCAGTTCTTCGACAATCAGCCAACGGGCCTTGTCCAATTCTTTTTCCCGTTTGAGCGGATCGTTCTCTTGAAAGGCATCTTCGACAAGACTTTCAATACGGCTGTCGCAACCCTGCACGGGATGGAGCCAACGGGATGCTTCTTTACCTGCAAGCCGGGCTCGTTGTTCGGCAACCGCGTTACGCAGAATCGCATCCTTGTCCCTCCACGCCGCAACGAACGGATGTGCGGACGATCCGCCCGATAAAAGCGCTTCAGCGGCCGTAGCCTCAGCGGCGCTGAGCTGTTCACGGCACGCTTCGACAAACTTCGAAGATGTGATAGAGGGACGGGCGTCGAAGCTCAGCATGGGAAGACTGGAAATTAAATAGATGAGGCTCATGACTTCATCAGGGCCGCCAAGCGAGGCCGGAGTTGTTTGGCGAGTGATTCCGCAACCGCAGCGCCCGTAAAGGTGTGCTCGATACGCCCGTTCGCAAGGAGGATTCTGAAACCGTTCCCTGTGGCATTGTCGGTAATGATCGTCACGCCTTCAGCGGCGTTGACGGCCAGTTTGGCGCGTAAAGCGTCAACCAACTTAGCCGCAGCCGCGACTTCTATGCTGCCTTTGTTTCCGAGATACGTTCGGACGGCCTCTGCGGCGAGTTCAGTGACCAGATCGGTGTTTGTGGCCAGGGATGCATTGACGTCCTGAAGCAATAAACGCTGAAACAGGTGCGTGACGGCTTTCTCGACATTGAGCACGGTGTCGCGAGCGGCCTGCCGCATGGTTTCCTCTGCGCGATGTTCAAAGGACTCGGCATCCTGACGGGCGGCTACGCGTGTGTTTTCCGCCTCTTTTTTGGCCGCATCGGTGATCGCGCGGGCTTCAGCGCGGGCTTTTGTCAAAAGCTCTGCCGCTTCCGTCTGGGCCTTCTCAACGCCATCGCGTTGGATTTTTTCTAACAGTTGCTGCAAGTCTTGTGTCATAGGTCACCCGAAATTGAACCGTTCTCGTATCTGTGGCGACGATACCCTTCAATAAATAACCGTGTCATCATAATAAGGGTGATCGAGAGAGGTCAAGTAAGAATCGATAAATATGAAGCGATTGTCGCGTTTGCTGATTAAGAATATTCGAAAGGCTGTGCATGGTTGTCAGATTTATCGAAAATCGCGTCGCGCGCAATTCTGGTTTTTCTGTCGCGGTCAATGAATCAGTGGGCGGGTTTTAGCGCTGGATCATTCAGATCAAGGCGGTAGAGGATCTGGGTGTAATCATACCGAGGTGAGGGAAAGGGCTTATCGGCGAACTGCGAGGTGTAGGATCCTTCAAAAAGGAGAATCGCTGAATCTTCCGGCGTGCCTTCGGGATGGAGTCGCGGGTTGTAAAAGGTGTAGTTCTCGTGCGACAGCACCTTGACTGTCTTACCCCATGGCCCCGTCGGCGTGTCGGCTTCGGCGTACCAGATTTCACCGAAAGCGGACGGTTTTCCGAAGGCTTCCAGAAAGACGGTCACCCAGCGTTTTCTGTATGCGTTCCAAGCAATGGATCCGGAGTGCGGCTTCACAGCCCTGCCGTCTGCGGCGGACTCAAGGCGCGTTTGCGGGATAATCCGCTCCCAAGTGGAGGCATCCTGCCAAGCCTCATAGGCCGCAGGGCATCGGAAGCGAGGCAACGGGTCGCCGAACAGGAGCCAGCGTTTGCCTTGTGTGTCTGTCCAGAATGCGGGATGCCCTTCCGGTACGAGAGGGCACTCCGGGGTGAGCTCTGATTTTGTCCAGACGATCTTGAGCTTCTCAAAGTTTTCAATCGTGTCGTTCCACACGCACAGGCCGCATTCATAGGCCTCCAGCGGCGGATGTATTTTTGTGTAGGTGGCGACGAGACGGCTTTTACCTGTTTTGTCTGAGAGGCTGACGTATCCGCTGAGCCATGTGGGGCCACTGCCCGGCATTTTTGCGACGCCGCGCGGAATCCCGTTCGGGTCTTTGAAATAGTCATAGACCAAACGGATGGGGGGGGATAAAGAAAGGAATGGATGGATCGGCGTGACGGCGCTGGTCGTATCGAAAACGCCCAGCGGATAATGTGCCAAAGTCGTGTCGCCCCATGCCCAGAAGAGTTTTCCGTTGTGAACCGCGTTTTGAACCGAATCGCATCCGAACGCCCCGGTTTCGCGCCACGCCGTTTCTTGTCCTAACTTCTGACTTTCGCCGAAAATCCCACCTCCGGTGAGGCGGCCAAGTCGTTTGGCGATGATGGTTCGAGTCACTTGGAGCTTCACCGTTTGGCCGGACTCCGGTTTCAAGCGTACGCCGCGCATGCCCAAACCGTCTGCCGGGACGGTATAGCCATGTCCGATCACTTCGAACCAGGTGTCGCACCCCATCAATTCTGGAAGGTCGAAAGCGATGACCCCCGCGTTATCCGAAATAAAACGCATGTTATGCGTGGTCCTCAGTTCTACGAGCGGCACGGGCCATCCATTGTCTTTTTCCACGATCTCGATTCGACACGGTTGAAACGCGGAGGCGGTATTCCAGACGCAGAACGGCACGAGGACACAACAAAAACGGAAATAACGGTTCATCGACCCATTGTGCATGAAGGGGTTATACCGTTCAACACGAATGTTAGCGCCGACCGGATAAAAAATCCGTATTGCAACTTAACCCGTCAATGTGAAATACTTGCAGTATGGATTGTTATTGCATGCGGGTAAGCTTGAATCGTATTCAGGCCCTCGGATATGCACGTATGAGGGAAGAGTATCCCGATTGTGAACGTACGTTGCAGATCCGGTGCGAAACATCTTTTTTTAATGAGGATAATCATGAACAAGTCTATGGGATATGCCGAGATTTTGTTGGCAACTTGCGTATGGTGCATAGGGAGTGATGCCCTCGCAAAACCGTGGTGGAGCAATCCTGTGCTCAAGTACGACGAGCATCTCATAGGTATATCGGGGGTGGTCGACCCGCATTATATGAATAAGGATGAGAACGATCAGCGTTTGGCCTTTGTGACAGGGTCTGGGGGGGGGCCGCTTATCTTTACAGTATTCCTTCGCTGATCGCGGCTGCTTCTTCGAATGACGTTGCGCCGATCGCCCAAGGGAACACTTCCGACTTTTATGGCACACTATGGAAGGGCATCGCGGTTTCCGATGATTTGGGTCGTGTTTTAACGGGGCAGACCGGAAACGCCCCTGATCACACGAGTTTTCCCGTAACCTCGCCTTGGACCAAGAATGTGAACACGTTCAGCGTTACCAACGTGCCCACAAATGTGTATTTTGATGGTTGTGATTTCAGCCACACCAGCGAGTATTTGTTTTCGGACGTATAGGGTAGTGCGAACGCTGGCGTTCCCAAATATACGTCCATCGTCAAATGGAATGTCGTAAATCTCCTCAATGGAGGAATTGGGCTGACGACGAATACGGTTTTCGTGACCAGTCTTACCCGTATCCGTAATGTGAGTTGTTATTATATCGGGGGCAAGGATCTGGTCTATTTCGGAGAGGGTAACGAGGAGACAACGATAAAGATAAAGCCCGTCTGCGTGTATGACCCTGACCTCGGCGAAGTAACGACGCTGGTTAACATTGATCGGACGGACGAGACGATTTCCCCTGTTGGCGGTAAGTATCCCGATGTGGACATCATGAACGTCAAAGTGGGTGGCGTGGGATTGGGGCAGATGCATCTCTACGTCCAGTGCAACGACGGAACGCTTTATATCTATAATCTCAATGCCGACGGAAAGTCAGTCGGATCGTTTGTCAAGCGCTTTACGGCGGCTCAGATGAAAGTTCTTGTTGGCGAGCCGAATCTTCCCCGCATCCGCAATTTCGAGATCACGAATGACGAGAGATACGCCTTTATTTTAAACAAACCTGGATCGGAGAACGGTGGAGATGCTCGGACCAGATTGCATGTGATTTGCGCGGGGTCCACCTGGTTCAGCAATCCGACGCTTACGGTCAAAGAAGACGTCTCGGTCGGCGAGCCTCGCTGCATGAACAAAGACGAGGGTGACCAGTTCCTTTTTCTGCCGTCCGGCATTTCCTCGGCCTCTACCGGTTATCTCTACAGCATCCCGTCGCTGACGGGGGCTTCGGAGGCGAACGATGTGGCTCCGATTATGTCCGGTAAACCTTCGGACTTCCTGCCCGGTTCCATCATCTATCAGCAGGATTTTGAAGGGATCACTGCGGCTGACACGGCGGCGGTCACAAACGCGCTCGGCTGGGAGATTTGCGAATTGTTTCAAAAGCATACCGCTCGTTACGCCGTCAGTAACGGCACCCTGTACGTCGACAATCTTGATTTGGCCGGCCAGGTATCCACGGATTCCTATGTGATTGTTAAGTCCAGCGATTATATGAAGCCTTTCTGCACCAACGATTATTCTTACCAGTATGACGTCGCTTATCGCGCTGCCTCCGGAAATACCGCGGCAGACTCCGGCACCCGATACGTCTCCTTACTTTGCAATTACACCGGCACGAATGTCTATAACACCATGGATCTTCGTTACGGCGGCAACGGCTACAATCAGTTCCGTTATAAAATCCCCAACGAATGGAACCACTACAGCACCGACATTTGGCCGATCGAAGCGACCGGTACGAACTCAATGCTGTATCTGTTGTACGGTCAGCCCTACAGCTCAAGCGTGACGAATGGCCTGAAGGACAGAACGTGTACGGTCCGCGTGGAAATGTCGATGGCAAACGGTCCTTCTGTTTATGTGAACGGGTTGCTGGTCTCTAAAACGGATCTGCTTTTGCCGTATTGGAATCAGACAAAAGATTTTGCCTATGCGATTTGCCTTAAGCCCTCACGCGACATCAAATGCGAAATAGATAATATTATGATCTGGCAGGGGGGCGGTGTGGAACCCGTTTGGAAGGGCGGCGCGATTTCGGACAAGAGTATGCGCGTTCTGACGGCCAGTTCGGGTTCGGCAAACTCCAGTTTGCCTGTGAACGGGGCGTGGACCAAAGATACGACCGTGTTCGGAATCACGAACGATTCGACTATGGTCACGGCGACTATGGATGCGATGGACTTCGGCCATAACTTCGGCGCTAGTCAGTATCTGTACTCCTACTCGGACTATTTCACTCGAACGAACAACATCACCGCCCAACAGGGATATCAGCAGAAGATCTACAAGTGGGACGTTCTGAATCTCGTGAGTAACGGTATGGGGTTCGCGTCGAACGCCGTGTACACCACGCAGCTGAAACAGCTTCGCAGCCTGGATGCGTACTACATCGGCGGCAAGGACCTCATCTTCTACGGCGAGGGGCAGATCGGCTTGGCGGGTGCGACCAAAGTTTGTGTTCTTGATTCATCGACGGGGACGGAAACCGTTTTAATCAACGCGACTACCAACACGATGCCCAGCAATGTCATGAACGTCAAGGTTTCAGGGGTTGGCCTTGCCCGGATGATGCACCTCTTTGTTCAGTGTGAAGACGGATCGCTGTATGTCTATGAGCTCAACGCCGACGGTCTGTCGGTTGGGGACCTCGTGGAGGCCTTCACGCCGGCAGAGATCAAAGCGCTGCTCGGCGGCGTGACCTTCGCCCGCACGCGCAGCTTTGAGGTGACCAACGATGGGAAGCACGCCTTCTTTACGTACGACGGATCGGACGGTTTGTATGTCCTCGGCGCGGTGTCCGAATACGAAAAATGGAAAACCGCTCAATTCGGGGGGGATGCCGGTAACGAACAAGTTTCCGGCGACAACGCCGATCCGGATAACGACGGGGTCGTAAACGCGCTCGAATATGCCATGGGACTGAATCCGCAGATTCCGGAAACAGAAGGATTGCCTGTCGGAGGCGTTACGGATGGAGGTTGTTTGGCGCTCTCTTTCCGCATGAACAAAGAGGCCTTTGACGCCGGTGTGTTTTACGAATGTGAGGCATGCACGAATCTGGTGACACAGGACTGGACAACGCTTGGCGTGTCCGAGCTTTTGCCGCGAGGGGACAGTAACCAGTGGTGGCAGGCTGTGTTTCAGCATGATGTGTCGGTCACGAATGCGCCGCAGCGTTTCATGAGACTCAAGGTCACGCTGCCGTAACGGTAACGGGTGTACGCAAGATCACGGTCACTCAGACCGTCGAAGCACGGGCCGCTCGCCCGTGCTTCATCTTTTGGATCTGAGCGGAACGGTCGTTATGATCAGAGAATCACATGAGGGTTGTCGTGGGCGGGTGCAGCCGCGCGGTAAACGGCTTCTCTTTCGAGACAGCTCGTGACCGCTGCGCGGATATCGGCGAGCGTGTGTAACTCATGCAACCGTCCGCGTACGTATGATGAGCCCTTGAGGCCGTGCAGATACCGAAACAGGTGACAGCGGAACGTGGTGGCCAATGCCTCATCTGCGCTGTTCGCGTCTTGGGGCAGGTTATAGCGATCCATGATGATTCTGATGAGCGACTGCTCCGCGTCCATATGCGCTTCCAGTGTGGCTCGGATTTCCTTTAGGTCGCGGCGCGGACGCAGCCCCGTTCGGTTGTGCGCGACCGGTTCTTGCGCCGATGCGAGCGCGCTTTGGATCTCTTCGAAAATCCAC
>CAZTDL010000035.1:0-15427 GCA_964612775.1 uncultured Lentisphaeraceae bacterium | reverse complement strand
TGCTGTCGCGTTGGCCACGTTGCGGCCGGCATCGAACGTCACATTTCCCGTGCCGCCACCGGTACCGGCCGTCGCATTCAGCGTAACGTTAGCCGAAGACAACTGGGTTTCTAAATCATCAATATCGATTTGGGAAGAGTTTTGACCATTGGCATCGGTCCAGACCCCGACACTAAAACTTGGATCGGTCGAGCCCGCATCATTAACCGTCAGATCCGTCGGGTCGATGAGAAAAGTTCCGTTTTCGCCATGGGCGGCACGGGCATCGACGAGTCCGTGAACCGACACGTATTCAAGGCCGCTTATTTCGGCAAAACCGCCATCGCCGGACTCGGAACCACCTTTCACCTCAATGCGCGCACCGTCATGGAAAAGGACGGTATCCGGAGAGAACGCGACCACCTCGCCACCGTTGCCATTGAGGCCCGCATTCGCCGTCGTTAAACTGTTCGGTCCCAGCGCAACCGTATCCGAGGCCTGCAAACGGACCGTGCCGCCATCGCCGATCACGCCGTCCGCATGAATTTCACCGAACTGCCCGACGCGCGCGCCGCCCATCAGAACGGAGCCGCCATTTGCGCCACGAGCGTCGATCAGGCCATTGTTCACCGCCGTTGCCACATCCGCAGGATTACCGTTGATCTCGTTACCTTCCATAACCAAGGAGATCGTACCGCCGCCGACGGTATCCAAAACAATCGAATGCCCCGCAGCCGCCAACACCGCCTGCGCGGCCTGAATCGAACCCTCGTTATTCACCGATCCGCCCAGCAACGCCGCAAGCGTTCCGGCATTGATGCCACCTTGGTTAACGACATTTCCGACACCCTCGGAATCGTTAAAACGCATATTGCCGGCGAGAAAATCGGCATCGGAAACATTCATGGCCGCAGCCACAAAAGTCGCGCCAACATTGACCGAGGCGCCCTCTTGAATGAAGACGCCATTCGCGTCGACCACCCACACGCTGCCGTTGGCATTGATCTGCCCGGCGATCTGCGTACCGTTGGCATCTGCGGTAATGCGGTTCAGCGTGACCGAATCCGCACCATGCAACTGATTGAAATTGGCCACCTCGGCCACGCCTATATCGAACGTGCTCCAGTTAATAATGCCGGCCTGAGCGGTCTGGCTGATGGTCGTGGTGTTCCCCACGGTACCGCCGGTAATGCCACCCGTCACAGGCGAAGCGTTCGAGAAATCCAGCGCATACACGGGAAGAGGCATGCTGGTCATCAAAACGCTAAACGCCGCAAAGGCCGACAGGACGCGTCTTAACGGCTTACGCACAAACGGCTTACGCACAAACAGAACCGATTTAGTTTTAATCATAGCTTTTGCCCTCGTGTAAAAAACCGTTAGAACTGTAATTGCCAATCGAGATAGACTTCGGATGAATTATCATCGCCTGATGCCGATGCCACCGGTACGCCCAAATCCAAACGCAACTGGCTATACTTTGTCATCGCTAATCGCACACCTGTACCCACACTCAACAGCATCTCCGTATCGACACCCGGCAAGGGGTCGATGAATTCGGCCACACCGAAATCCGTGAAAACGACAAACTGCAAGCGGTCCAGGGGCGTATTGCCGGGCTTACGTCCCAACGAATTGGAGATCATATCAAGCAGAATCGGCGTGCGGAGCTCTACGGTGCCGTAGAAACCGTTGTCGCCCAAATAGCCCTTGGTCTGATAACCGCGCACCGTGTTGAACCCGCCCAAAGAGAGTTTTTCCGCCGGGATCAAGGGGCACGAGGCATACTGTCCTTCCGCCCTCAGGAAAAGGATCCACTGATGCACTTGGTGCTGCATGTTATCAAGCGTTCCGAAGAGAGGCTGAAGACGCGCCAGTTGCAGACGTCCGATCATGTAGTTATCCTCGGCATCGACCCACATATCCCGCAACTCGTTGTCTCCGCCCGCCATCAGATTATACACGCCTTGGAGCGTTGCAAAATTACGGCCGCGAAACGCATCTGCGCGGCGCGCTGAATAACTGAGGGCGACCGACAGCGGCAACACCGATATATTACGTTCCTGAAGCGAGGTATTGAAGGCTGAGAACTGATCTTCAATATACCGATAAACGATACCCGCCGAAAGAGAAACGAGACGGTCCTCGTCCTTGATCAGCGTATATGAATGAACCAGACCCACGAACCATCCGTTACCCTCGAGATCGATGTACGGAACAATATCATCCGTCTGCATATCCGACCAGCCGGCATATAAGGTGGTTGCGCCGCCTTTCCAGATATCGTGGGGCCGCATATAGCTGCCCGCCAAGGACAAAAGCGACGAATCCAGCGACATGGACGGACTGATTGTCAGGACATCATCGGCTTTCGTGAGATTCAGATATTGAAACGTCAGCGACGTCTGCCACTCGTCGATGGCTTCAATGCCGTAATTGTTAATATCGAAAACCGCATGGAAAGGAAAACTCTCTTTGACCGTGAGATCCAGATCGGCATAGCGCACGACACGACGGGCATCACCCTCGCCCTCAATCGGCTTACGCACGGAAATTTTGGTGTCCAACGTTAAATCGGGATGTGCGTTAATCTCCGCAAGATCATTATAGAGCGACTTATAGTTAAACGTTTCCCCGGGAACGATATCTTTAAACTTCTTGGCAATCTGTTCGTTGCTGAACCAACGGCCTTCTTCACGGCCGTCCGCGAAAGTGACCTTGACGTTGCCGAAACAGCCCTCTTCCACCAACACGGTCAATGTCTGGGTCTGTTCATTATAGGCTTTACGCGGCAAAGAAACGCGAGCCAAATAATATCCGCTATTGATCAATTTACTGAATACTTTACGCAACACTTCCTGTACGGTCTGCTGGGTTCGAGGCTCTGTCCCCACCAAGTCGGCCTCCAAGGCGGGCCGGACCCCCATCTTCTCGGCGAACGTGAGATCGCCCGTCACCGTAACGGCGCTGATCACCCAAGAGGGTCCGGTTGTTACACCATTATCCAAAGCCGCTTTCGGCGCCGGCAGCGCGTTCACCTCAGACGGACCGGCAGGCCGGATCATCGTCGGCGTAAGCGCTTTCTGCTCGACACGGCGTGCCTCTCCTCCGACTCCACCCATAGGCCCGAGGACCTCTTGAGCAAAAAGATTCGGAATGAAAGATACACCTGCCAGAACACAGGCCGCAACCATTTGCTTATTTGTTTGCATGGTGTAACAACTCCTTGAACTACGAACTACTGGATACAGGACTGCTGAAACTCAAACCGATTCTATTTCTTGGCCGAAGCTTTATCAGCGGACGCTTTCGGCGGCTCTTTGTCTTTTTCCACCTTAGGCAGACGGAACACTTTGCCCGTCTTTTCATCAAGGCGATAGGAACCTTCCGGATCGAGCTTAAAAGTCTGACGAAGCTTGTTGTCCAGCAACTTGGCCTCTTTCGCTTTTTCTTCGCGCAACTGCGCCAACACCACAAGCTGCTGCTCGGTCAGTTTCCTTGCGACCATGAGTCTGGAAATATATTTCGACTCTCCGTCGGAATCGATCTTCCGAACCAGCTTGCGCTCGGGAGCACCCGCCTTATCCAGCTTGTTCGTTGAAAGCTGATACAAGGACTTATCCTTAATGTCATAGGTATAAGCGTTCACGGGAGCCATACCGAACTCTTTCGACATCTCCTCGACGAACCCTTTTAACTCGCGTTGCTTCTCACCATAAATACGGGTCGTGACGACCAGCTCTTGACGACGCAAATCTCTGACATAAATAAATGTGGCGAACTCTTTAATCTGGTCTTTCGACAACGTTGCAACGACGGTTTCTTTTTCCGGCGTATCCTTTTTGTCCTCAGCCCATACGCTAAACGGTCCGATGAAAAGCACGCAAAAAGCACTCAGAACCATTTTCCGAGCATTCTCGTTCATACATTCTCCTTAAAAAAACAACATTAATCCCATTTTATTGTTTAAAATTACAATATATGCGTTGCATCTTTGCAACTACAAAACATGCTGATTCACTCTTTTTTTGTTTTCGGCATCAACCAAATTTATAGGTTTTTTGTTAACAAATGATTTATACAATTAGTCAAATGGCGTTTAAAAAGGGTATTATTATATTTTTTTATACTAAAAAAGCCGTTTTTAAGTTAAAGCAAACCGTGAACCGGGCTGATTCTAAGTGTCGAACGTTTCGAAGACGGGCCTTGGCCCGAGAACTTTTTCAAAAGAATCGTTTTAAAACGCACATCCGACCGTAAACTTAATAATTAGGGTCAATCGCTCGTAAAGACATCTTTTTTTTGTTGGGGCGCACGATCAAGACAAAACGCACAAAACTCTAACCGTTCTGCATGCGCAGAACGGTCACGGTTGTTTAAAACTGCATGCGGCATCGTGACAAGCAGACGTAAATCATGCTATAGTGTGATTCCCTCATGAGTAAGAGGCCGACACAATTTGATTTCTGGTTTGCCGTCAACAACACGGAGATCGTGACGTCGCCCAAGCGGCACCTCGAAACCTTCGGTAATACCATCATCAATTACCACATGGTCAGCCCGTTGATGGACGATATCGGCAAGGTGCGTGTTCGCGAAGGCCGCATGCAGATGTTGCGGCCCCAGATTATCACGCCCGCCTCATATTCAACGTTGATGCTGGAAGGTTTCGGCGAGCAGGCGAAGCAATACCTCGAATGGCTGAAAGAGCACGAAGACACGGTGCGCATCCTGCGTTATGGCTACACTCTGAAGCAGGAAGCCTTCAGCGAGCAGGTTCTCTCCGACACCCCCGAGGCCGTATTAGAACGCATCCGACACGAGGTGTCCTCGAAAACGGACCCGTTCTCGGCCATTATTAAAGGCGTGGATGAACCTTGGGACGTTTGTCTGGTTCGGCTTTTCTGGACGATCATACAGAATTCGGCGAGGGACAACATCCGCGAACTGCAGGAACGGCGCATGTTTGAGGTTCAGGACGGCCTTCCAGCCGGTTTGCGCGAAGAGATTGAAAAGGCGTTTCAAGCTGCCACGAAAGACACGAGCCTGATCAAATCCCTCGGAAAGCTTCTGCAGGACAACGGCGTTTTTGAACATTATCAGGACCGTTTCTTCAACCTGATTCAAGGCCGCGGATAATCCGACGCCGAGCAAGCCTTGCCACCCCTCTCCTGGCACGCCGGACACGTTTAGAACGCGCAAGGAAGGGAACGAATGGTTTTTTGGAGAACAGAACGATGACTATCACTGAAAAAATCCTCGCTCGGGAATCGGGCGCGACGTTGGTCTCCCCGGGAGACAACATCTGGGTCAACGCCGGCATTCTGCTGACGCACGACGTCTGCGGACCGGGGACTATCGGTATCTTCCAGCGCGAATTCGGCAAGAACGCCAAGGTGTTTGATCCCGAAAAGATCGTGATTCTGCCGGATCACTATATCTACACGGCAGATGAAAAGGCTCACCGTAATGTGGATATTCTGCGCACGTTCGTGAAGGAGCAGAAACTTCCTTATTTTTACGATCCGGGAACGGCGAGTTACTGCGGCGTTTGCCACGTCGCCCTGCCGGAACTCGGCCATGTCCGTCCCGGCGAAACGATTTTCGGAACAGACTCGCACACCTGCACGCACGGCGCGCTGGGGGCCTTCTCGACGGGTATCGGCAACACGGACGCGGGCTTCATCATGGGCACCGGCAAGCTGCTGGTCAAAGTGCCGCCGACGATCCGTTTCGTGCTGGACGGCGTAATGCCAGAGCGGCTTTCCGCCAAAGACCTGATCCTCCATATGATCGGAGATATCGGCGTGGACGGCGCAACGTATTGCGCCATGGAGTTCACCGGATCGGCCATTGACGCGCTGAGCATCGAAGAACGTTGCACCATCTGCAACATGGCGGTCGAGGCGGGTGCGAAGAACGGCATCATCGCCGCAGACGCCAAGACGTTCGCCTATGTCAAAGCGCGCACGCAAAAACCGTTCGAGCCTCTGTACAGTGATCCTGACGCCCGGATTCAGGCCGAGCGCCGCTACGACGTCTCAACGCTCGAGCCGGTTGTGGCAAAGCCGCACCTGCCCGACAACAAAGCGTTGGCGCGCGACTGCCGCGACGTGAAGATCGATCAGGTTTACATCGGCTCTTGCACCGGCGGCAAGCTGGAAGACTTTATCATGGCGGCAAAGATCATGAAAGGCCGCAAGGTCACCGTGCGCACGCTGCTCGTACCGGCCACGCGGATGGTCGAGCAGGGCCTCGCGGACACAAAGATCGACGGCCAGAATCTGCGCCAAATCTTTGAGGCTGCGGGCGTCGAGCCGATCGCGCCGCCCTCTTGCGCGGCGTGCCTGGGCGGTCCGATCGACACCTTCGGACGCACGCACGGTAAAGAGGTGGTGGTCAGCACAACCAACCGCAATTTCATCGGGCGCATGGGATCCAAGGATTCGCAGATCTACCTCGCCTCGCCTTACACGGCGGCGGCCTCGGCTCTCACCGGCCACATCACCGATCCGCGCGACGTATAAACCCGCTGTGTTGGGACGGGCTTTCCCGGCCGTCCCCCGCACCTCTTTCTGGAGATACCCTTTATGGCAAAAACGACTCTTATCCGCGGCCCCGTCTATGTGCTTGAAGACAACATCGATACGGACTTGCTGATCCCCGCCTGCTATCTGAATCTCGTTCCGACCATTCCGGAAGAGTACCGTAAGCTCGGGTCCTACGCGTTGGCGGGCCTCCCCGACACCTTTCCGAAATTCGCCAGCAATCCCGACGGCACCACGCCGTATCCGATCATCATCGGCGGACGCAACTTCGGCTGCGGCTCGTCGCGCGAGCATGCGCCCATCGCGCTGGGCGCGGCCGGAGCGAAGGCCGTCGTGGCGGAAAGCTACGCGCGCATCTTCTTCCGCAACTCGGTGGCCACCGGCGAAGTCTTTCCGCTGGAGTCCGAAACCCGCCTTTGCGGCGCGTTCAAAACGGGCGACGCCGCCGAGGTGAATATCGAGAAGAACACCATCACCCGGCTTTCGGACGGCAAGATTTTCTCACTGAAGCCGGTCGGCGCGGTCGCGCCGGTCATCGCGGCGGGCGGCATGTTCGCCTACGCCCGTGAAATCGGCATGATTAAGAAATGAGACTCGGAGTCACCCCATGAGCACTCGCAGCACACGCGTCATTGCCATCGCCAACCAGAAGGGCGGCGTGGGTAAGACGACCACCGTCGTCAATCTCGCCGCCGCTTTGTCGGAGTTAAAGAAGACCGTTCTGGTCATCGATCTCGATCCGCAAGCCAACGCCACCAGCGGACTCGGTCTTCCGCGCCAGCAGGGCATCAGCCTCTACCCCGTACTCACCGGTACGGCCGACGTCGCCGACATCATCCAAGCGACGCCTTACGAGGGCATCAACATCATCCCTTCCGAGCTCGACCTCGCGGGCGCAGAGATTGAAATCGCGCGGCAGGATAACCACCTTTCCGTCGTTCGCAACATGCTCGACCGCGTGCTCACGGCCGGCGTCTTCGACTACGTGCTCATGGACTGCCCGCCTTCGCTGGGCATTCTGATGACCTCTTCGCTCGCGGCGGCTGACGGCATCATCGTCACGATGCAGTGCGAATACTACGCCATGGAAGGCTTAAGCGTTATTACGTCGCTCATCGATCAACTGCGCGATAACGGCGTGAACCCCGACCTGCAGCTGGAAGGCATCCTGATGACCATGTTCGACGGCCGCACGCGACTCGCGGCGGATGTGGTATCGGAAGTCCGCGCGCACTTCACCGATAAGGTTTACGAAACGGTCATACCCCGCAACGTGCGCATCAGCGAGGCACCCAGTTTCGGCCAGCCGGTCATCTTTTATGATCCCTCCAGCCGCGGCGCCGAAGCGTACCGCGCCTTCGCCGTCGAATTCGCGCGCCGCACCGCGCCGGGCACAACGCAAACCGCCACCGCGAATACCGAAGGCGAAGCAAAGATCGACTAAAGCGTGGCAAACGCCAACCGTTTCACTCTAAAGAACGGCCTTTGCGCGTTGGCTATGCCGTGTTGAGCGTTCGGCTCTCCACTTGCGACTTTTTCCCACACCCTCCACCTCCTACGATTCATCTCTCATGCGCCCCCTTTTTCCTTATTGCCTCAACGTCCATCCCGGAGAAAATCTGGCTGACATCCGTACCGCCATCGACCGGCACACGCTGGCCGTCAAAGCGCATGTGGCGCCCGAAGCCTCGTATCCGGTCGGACTGCGCCTCTCGGCTTCCGCCGCAGAAGAACTTGCCGGCAAAACCGAGCTGGAAGCGTTCGCGGGCTTTCTCGCGCGCCGCGACCTTTTTGTCACCGGCATCAACGGCTTTCCTTATGGCGCTTTTCACAACACGACCGTCAAGGCCTCTGTCTATGCGCCCGATTGGGCCACACGGGAACGGCTGAATTATACGGGACGTCTCGCGACGATTCTTGCCGCTCTTCTGCCCGAAGGCGAGACCGGCAACCTCTCAACCGTACCGCTCGGATATAAAAAGTCAGGATGTCCCCCATCCGAACCGTCCGTCTACGTCCGAACGCTCTCGGTCCTGGCGGAGTTTCTGCATCAGCTGCATCAGGAGACGAATCGCGAAATTGTGCTCGCGCTGGAACCCGAGCCCGACTGTCTGCTGGAGAACACGAACGAGGCGATCGCTTGGTTTGAGGACCAGTTCCTCTTCGAGGGAAGCCGCTGGCTTAGCAGAAACAATCGCCGCACGCGGGACGAAGCCGAAACGCTCCTGAGAAAACACGTCGGTCTGTGTCTCGACACGTGCCACTTCGCCGTCGCGTTCGAAGACCCTCTTACGGCGCTCATCCGTTTTGAAAGCGCCTGCATCCGCGTGGCACGCGTTCAACTCAGCGCGGCCGTACGCATCACCGTCTCAGAAGAATCCCTGCACCGCCTCACCGCGTTCATCGATCCTGTTTATCTGCATCAGACCAAAATTCTTCTGCCGCGCGGCGAAATCATTTCGCTGCCGGATCTGTCCGTCGACACCCTGAAGGCCGCCGGGCAACGGGAGGGGTGTGAACTGCGCACGCATTTCCACATACCTCTTTTTTTTGCAGATGACGGCGTTCTCGGTTCAACCCGAACCGATCTCACGCCCGACTTTTTCGCGCACGTCCAGGAGCAGAAATATCCGTTGGAAATCGAGACCTACACCTTCGATGTTCTGCCGCCCGCGCTCCGCTCTGCCAGTGTCGTCGACAGCTTGATCCGCGAATACGAATGGATCGGAAAGACGGCCGGATGGAACGATGGACGGTCAACGGGAAACTGAATATCGTTCCATTCCCCCTCTTGCCGATCTTTTCACAGGCTAAACAACCACGCGAGGGTTGCGCCGGTCACGCCGATTATCGTCTCCATCACGGTCCAAGATTTCAGCGTCTCCTTGGGCGTCAGCCCGAAGTAGCGGTTCACCAGCCAGAAGCCGCTGTCGTTCACATGCGAAAGCGCCGTGGCACCCGAAGCGATCGCGATCACGATCAGCGCGGGATCGATTTTCACTTCCGCCAACAACGGTGCCATGATTCCGCCCGCCGTCAACATCGCCACGGTCGCCGACCCCGCCACAGCCCGCACAACCAGCGCGATCAGGAAGGCGGTCCAGACCGGATGCAAGCCGGTGTTCGCCAGCGTGTCGGCCAACGCCTTCCCCGCACCGCTATCGGTCAACACCTGCTTGAACACGCCTCCCGCGCCGGTCACCAGGATAATCAGCCCGGCCGGAGCCAGTGCGGAGGTCGCCACCTCGTTCACCTTCTCGCGAGACAAGCCGCGACAGGTACCGAGCGCGGTGAAGGCGATCAGCGTTGCGGCGGTCAGCGCGAAGAACGGATGTCCGATGAACGCGAACAGTTGCCTGGCGGCATGCCCTGCCGGCAGAGTCGCGTTCGCCACCGTATTCAAGACGATCAGGAAGAGCGGCAGAAGCAGGATGCCGAACACGCAGCCGAAACTGGGCAGCGCCGCTTCATCCCACTGTTTCTTAGCCGCCCCGTTCTCCATATAGACCGGAATCTCAGCCCGAATACGCTTCGCAATCCATGTGGCGAAAACCGGCCCGGCCAAGACCGCGCAGGGCAAGCCGATCACAACGCCATAAAAAATCACGCGTCCGAGATCCGCGCCGACGAGTTGCGCGACGGCGATGGGCCCGGGCGTCGGCGGCACGAACGCATGCGTCACCGCCAAGCCGGCCAAAAGCGGGATGCCATAATAGAGAAGCGACCTCTTGGTTTCCCGCGAAAGCGAGTAGATCAGGGGAACCAGAATAATGAAGCCCACGTCAAAAAAGACCGGAATCGCCACTAAAAAACCGGCCAGCGCCATCGCCCACTGAGCCCGCTGTTTGCCAAACGCACACAGAAGCGTCAGGGTCAGCCGCTCCGCGCCGCCCGAGACTTCCAGCAGTTGGCCAAACATCGCGCCCAGCCCCACGACAACCGCGATGAACCCGAGCGTTCCGCCCATACCCCTCTCGATGCAGGCCATAATCTTATCGGGCGGCATTCCCGCCGCCAGCGCCGTGGCCATGCTGATGAGGATCAGCGAAACAAACGGCTGCTGTTTCCATTTGATGATCAGAAACAGCAACGTCACCACAGCGATCGCCACGACGGCGGCGAGATAGATTGGCGAAGAAGACAGGACAACCATAAGGAAACACACCCGATCCGCAGGAACGGACCTGCCCGTCCGCCCGCTTTTTACACATCAAACCCGAAATACCGTACCGCGTTGCGGTAACAGATGTCTTTTACGATTTCACCCGTCCAGGCGATATCGTTCGGGATCTTACCCTCCGTGATATCGGTACCGAGCAGATTGCAGAGAACCCGGCGGAAATATTCATGCCGCGTATAGCTCAAGAACGAACGACTGTCCGTGAGCATACCCACAAAGCGGCTCAGCAAGCCGAGCTGCGAGAGCGCCTCAAGCTGGCGTAACATTCCATCCTTCTGGTCGTTGAACCACCAGCCGCTCCCAAACTGCATCCGGCCCGCTTCCGGGCCACGCTGAAAATTGCCCAACATGGTGCCGATCATTTCGTTGTCGCACGGATTGAGCGTATAGATGATCACGCGCGGCAGGGCATCCGCTTGCTCAAGATGGTCGAAAAGCCGCGACATCGGCACCGCGGCGCTCCAGTCGCCGATGCTGTCGAAACCGGTATCCGGCCCAAGTTTCCGGAACATCTTGGTGTTGTTGTTGCGCATCGCGCCATAATGGATTTGGGCGCTCCAATTGCTCCGCGCATCCATGGACAACCCCTCGAAGAGGAATGCGGAGCGGAATGCGGCGACCTCGGCGCACGAGGCCTCGCCGCCTTGACGCACGCGGGAGAAGATCGAGCGGACATCAGAATCCGCATAAGGCGAGCCGTAGAGTGTATCCACGCCGTAATCGGAGAGGCGGCAACCGTTCTGCGCGAAAAAATCATGCCGCTTTTGCAGGGCGCTCAGCAGCTCGTCCCACGTCGCAACCGTCATGCCCGCGACCGTTTCAAGCCGATCGACCCAACCGTTCCAGAAGGCCGGCCGATCAATCGCCATCGCTTTGTCCGGACGCCACGTGGGCAGCATGCTCGTGGCGAAGCCCGAGGCTTTGACCGCCCTATGATGCTCCAGCGTGTCGCATGGATCATCCGTGGTGCAGACGAGTCGGACATGGCTGCGCGTCATGAGACCGCGCGCGCTGAAACCGGGTTCCGAGAGCTTTTCGGCAGTCACTTTCCAGATCTTCTCTGCGGTATCGGGCGTTAGCAGATCATCGATATCGAAATACCGCGCGAGTTCCAACTGCGACCAATCGAACAGCGGGTTCCGCAGAAGATAAGGCATCGTCTCCGCAAACTTCTGAAATTTCTCTCGGTCAGGCGCGTCGCCGGTGATAAAGCGCTCGTCAACCCCGTTCGAGCGCAAGGCGCGCCATTTGTAGTGATCGCCGCCAAGCCATACGCGGGTCATATTTTCCCAACATGTGTCTTGAGCGACTTCCGCAGGCGGCAGATGACAGTGATAGTCAATGATCGGCATCGGCTCCGCATAACCATGATAGAGTTCGCGGGCAGCCTTGTTCTGCAACAGAAAATCATCGTGGATAAAGGGTTTCATAGTGATGGACATTTTATCTGATGGGCGTATCGTTTGAAACTGGGAAGTATCGAAAAACAAGCGGGGCGGCTTTAAAGCATTCCGGCCGTGTACCCGCAAACCTACGGCCGTGTACCCGCAAACCTACGGCCGTGTAACCGGCGTCTCCAGACAGCGCCTGAAAGCCCGCGCCGCCTCGATGCGGGTCAGCGGCAACGTCAAGACTGGCCGTTTCGCCGGGTCAGAAGCCAGCCGTTGAAGGGCCGCCGAGAGCTCCTCGGCGGTGACGTTGACTTGCGGCTTGAACAGGCCTCCGTCTAAAAGCAACAGATTGTGTGTCAGAACCAGCTGCACCGTTTTCCAGTCGGGGCTGTTCTTCCGTACATCGATGACCGGTGTAAGGAAAAGCGTCGCGCCCGCGTCGAGCAACTCGCTCTGTACCGACACCGGGTCAAGCCGGCGCGGCTGAACATCGTTTCGCACGGAGAGCGCCGCGATCACGCCGACAGCCTGTCCCATCAGAAGCGTATGCGGCTGAAGGCGCGTGGCCCCATTGGCGAGCCGCGATTGGGAGAAGTTCTTCTCGGCGGGCAGAAACCCATCCACCTTTTCGGGAAGGAAACACTCGAACGGGATTGCAAAAGGCCCGACGCCGCGCCCGCCGAATTTTCCGTCCGGGATATCTTCCGCCGCATCGAGATCGAGCTCCATGACCTCCGGCTTATGAGATCCGTGCACGTCCACCGCATAATCGCCAAGCGCCACACAGGTCGCAAAACGCGTCGGTTGGCCTGGCTTGCGTTCTATCTCGCGGGCCGTCAGCGTGTGAAGACCTGCCAGGCGGCGACTTTCGCGAACATACGCCATGACAGGAAAGTGATAAAGCATTTGGCGATAGGGCACCAGATCGGATCGCTCCGCCAGCCATGCATCGATTTCCGCCCGGTTGTACGGCGTATCATAGCCTTCGTCATTGGCGACCGCCCAGTCTTTCTTGCCCAGCGTGGTCTGGATATAATACAGCAGATGCAACGTCTTAAGGCGCATCGCCCGTAAGGTCGCACGCCGCTGGACGGGGTTTTCAAGGTCGCCGACGGTATTCGGATAATCGTTGTTGTAATTCAGATGCGTGCGGGTGATCGGCGGGGCATCGCCCGTGCGCGAACTGTCGGGCATGCCGCGGTAGCCGATAAACGTCGCGAAATTCCAAGGGCGGTCCTCCGAAAGGCCGACCTTTTCTCCCGCGACAAGCGTTCGCAGGAAATATTTGCGGACCGCCTCGGTGTACCCGGGCGGCGCGTTCGTAAAGAGATACTCCGGCGGAACGCCATGCGGATATCGCTTAACAACCGCACACCAGGTATTGTCTTGTATGGGCCGCCGAGGATCGATCGCGCCGCTGAGACAATTTCCGACACGGTAGCGTGCACCGGTGAGAGGGATGACATCGCCGCACTCGGTCGCGTCGACAAGGATTCGGCTCTCGACCGTCCGCGGTTCACGCCCCGCCGCGCTCTCGCATACGATCTCCGCGCCGGTCACGCGATCACCGCGCTTAATGACCTTTTGCACGCGGGCGCGATAAACCAGATCCAGCGTGCCTTGGCCGCGCGCATCCGCCAGCATGATATGTAAGATTCGGCGGCCCACACGCGGTTCAACGCATACATGGCGGAACCAATAGGCCGTTTCAGAGTTGAGGCCCAACGACCGATAATGCGCGCCGATCAGACCGCAAAGCTCGCGGTAAAGCCCGCGCTCGCGAACCAGCGTGCCACCCTCATCCATCGAGGTCACGGCAGCCGCATTCATCTGACCGCCGATCCAGTCCGTCTCTTCCAGCAACAAAACCGAGCAGCCCATGCGTGCGGCCTGAATAGCCGCGCCGCAGCCGCCCGTCCCCGCGCCCGCAATCACCACATCGTAGCGCGGCTTAATGGCCGCCGGCGTCATCGGCTCAAGGGGCTCCGACGTAAAAGGACGCGTCAGCCTGATCGGCAGACGCGCCGCAAGACGGTTCACCAAGACGGCGAGATTCGCGCTGCCGCACGTCTGCCCTTTCGTCGTACCTTTGATCCAGTATTCTTCGGAACGGGTCACGCCCCTTTGCGCGAACACCTCCACAGCCTCACGCACCGTTCTGACGGGTTTGAAAACGCCCGCGGCCTGCACCAGCAGAAGGCCCGCCTGTTCACCATCGCAGACCGGTTTGGTAAACAAGCGTTCTGCCCATGCGTCAGGCTCACTGATAAAACCGTGCTCCGCCAGCATCGACAGATCGTAACGAACCTGTTCGGAAACCGGCTCCGCGCTTATTGACAAGGCGAGCGCACAAATCAGAAAAAGGATACGCATCGGCAGGCCTCTCCTTTGCTTTTTCCGTCTCGAGCGATAGGGACAAGCGCTCCGTTTGTGAAGAACAATCAACATCAAACGCCGAACGTCCCTCTGTAAGCGTTCAGTGCGATCGGCTTCTTCTGCGCGAAGTAATAATTTAAATCCGCGAGCGCGTGTCGAGAATCATCCTTATTTTTTCGGCGCGGCCAAAGGAAAGCCGAACGAATCGGTGCGGAACGGCGAAGCGGGCAAGCCCACGCCATTGAAAAGATTGCAGGCAGGATCGGCCGCCCACGCGTAACGCACGGCGACGGGTTCCTTCACCGCAGGATTCGAAACAACCACCGTATTGCCGACAATCTTAGCATTTGCAGGCAACCATTGCCGATTCTGTCCGGCAATGACAAAGCCTTGCAGATCGCCCCCCTTGGCCATCAGGCCGCCTTCGGCATGGGTAAAGGTGCAAACCACCTCGTTCCCCCTGATGGCGTGGCCTGCGGGCAACGGTCCGCAGGTCGCTGCAACCTTTTGGCCATACACGGTGCCCAAGGCCCAGAACGCCAACCGACGGCCGACCTCCTGCTTGTTCTTGGGATGGATATCGCCGGTTTCGCCGATGTCCATCGTGATCGCCATACCGGTCTTGGGCACCTTCAGCGTCTGCAGCATGCCCTCGCGCACAAGCGGCCAGTTGCGGTCGGAAGAGCGGAAGTTCGGGAGTTGCACCCACGCATAGGGAAACTCTTTACCCCAACGTTTACGCCAATCGCTGATCTTCGTCTCCAGCAGCTGCCCGTAAATCGCGGCGGTCAGATCGTTGGCGTTGGATTCGCCTTGATACCAGACGGCGCCTTTGATGGCGTACGGTATGAGCGGCGCAATCATCGCGTTATAAAGATTGGACGGATAGTGCGAATCAAGACGCGGATCGACCGGTTTTTTGGGCGCGCGGGGCGCTTCTTTCCCGGAGGCCT
>CAZTDL010000034.1:0-15543 GCA_964612775.1 uncultured Lentisphaeraceae bacterium | reverse complement strand
TCGGCAAATGGTTGACGGTCTCGATTCTTTCGGGCATCTGGCATGATTTCGACCGTTATAACGACTACAAAGCCGCGATCAAGTTTCTGAAAGAGATGGGGATTGAGTTGGTCAACCGTGAAGCCGATTCCGAAAAAGGGTACGGCAACGCGATTACGATCGACATCAAGGTCGAGCAACCGGACAAAGGGCTCAAGAGCTTTAGTGGTCGTGGCACGGTGACCGAAGGCCTCCAGACGGTTTCGCGTATTGACGAGTTCGATCGTCTCTATTTCGAGCCTAACGGCGCGACGCTCTTCTGCCTGTACGATGATCGGCCGGGCGTGATCGCCTCGATCAGTCGTAAGCTTGCAGACGCGGGCATCAATATCGAGGATATGCGTAATCCGCATAACGCGAAGACGCATCGTTCGTTGGCGATCATCAAGCTCAATCAGCCGGTGTCGGACGATTTGGTGAAAGTTATCAAGGCTGATATATCGGCGTATTCCGCCGTCTGCACGGTGGTGTAAGGGGAAAGACGTTCAGAGGTGCGTGCTCCCTCCGTGTTCGTTCATCGGTCTAGGTCTAGGCCTACGGTGTGCGCGCGGGGCCGGTCTTTAGCCTGAACGCGCGTATCACGTCATGAACGGATGAACGAATGAATACGTCTCTAATCGTTGTGAGTTGTGTTGTTCCTGAGGCTGCGGTCGACGGGCTTTTCGAGTTGATCGATGCGGAACTCTTTACGCCGACCTCGTGGTTTGATGTCGAAAAGAAGACGTGCCGGGTGGACGTGTTTCTGGAAGACGCGGCGCAGGTTGATACCGTCCGGACGGCTTTGGTGCGGGCCGGCGAAATGATCGGACTGCACCTCGAACCCGCGCTTGGAACTTTAGCCCGCAGCGATTGGGCGGAGAGTTGGAAACGCTTCTTCCATGTGGAAAAGATCTCCGAACACGTGGTGGTGCGTCCCTCGTGGGAGGCTTATGCTGCCAAACCGGGCGAGCGCGTGATTCTGCTCGATCCCGGATTGAGCTTCGGCACAGGCAAGCATGCCACCACGCAGGCCTGCCTGCGTTTTTTGGATCGGTTGGCGACTGAGAATGCGATGCGGGCTGTTCTCGACATGGGGTGCGGCTCGGGAATTCTCGCGATCAGAGCGAAACTCTTGGGTTTTACGGACGTAAGAGGCTTTGATAACGATCCTGACTGTATCCGCGTTTCCGATGAGAATGCCTCGCTGAATGGCGTGTCTATTCCCTTTTGTCTGGATGATCTCTCACATGCGTATGAGCCTGCGGGTGTGGTTGTTGCAAACATTCTCGCTCCGGTCCTGATTCCGGTTCGCGTCGCAGGTCGCCGGTTCGCTGGCGACGGGTTCTCAGGCGCGTCTCATCGTATCCGGTATCCTTGATGAACAATACGCGTCTGTGCGTGCGGCCTATGAAGCGCAGGGCTTAAAAGAAATCGAGAGCCTTTTAATTGAAGAATGGCGTAGCGGACTGTTTGGTAGAAGGGCGTGAATCCCTTCGCACAAGAGGATGAATGCGGACCGAACTCGCCCGTTCCGCAAGCGAACGGATGCGCTCATGCGGCGTCCCGCCGTTTACAGAGGCAATTCGTTCTGCCGCGTTAAGGGAGCCGCAAGTCCCAGCCGGGAATAACAAGAGGGGGTGGCGAGACGGCCTTTCGGCGTCCGCTCCAGATAGCCCTCCTGAATCAGGAACGGTTCGTAAACTTCTTCGATGGTATCGGGCTCCTCTCCCACCGAAACGGCGATCGTATTCAAGCCGACAGGCCCGCCGCTGAATTTGTGGACCAAAGTCTCAAGGATGCGGATGTCCATCTCGTCCAGGCCGCGAGGATCGATCTCCAGAAGAGAGAGAGCGTCGTTAGCGACACTGCGCGTGATGCGGTTGTCGGCCCGCACCTGCGCGAAATCGCGTACGCGACGGAGAAGGTTGTTGGCGATGCGTGGCGTTCCCCGGGATCTTGCCGCGATTTCTCTTCCGCCGTCAGGGTCGATGCTGACCTCCAATTTCGCGGCGGAGTGCTCGATGATGGAACGGAGATCATCGATACTGTAATAGTTGAGGCGGTTTGTGATGCCGAAGCGCGAACGCAGCGGGGCGGAAATGAGGCCGCTGCGCGTCGTGGCGCCAACCAAGGTGAACCGCGGCAGCTCAAGCCGTACGGATCGGGCGTTTGGACCCTGGTCGATCATGATATCGATCACAAAGTCTTCCATGGCGGAATAGAGATACTCCTCCACGGTGCGCTGCATGCGGTGAATCTCATCGATGAAAACGATGTCGCCTGGCTCGAGACTGGTGAGCAAGCCCGCCAAGTCGCCGGGCTTATCGATGACAGGACCCGAGGTCGTTTTCACATGCACGCCCATGGCTTCGCCCAAGATGAAGGCGAGTGTCGTCTTGCCAAGGCCGGGCGGCCCCGAGAGCAACACATGGTCGAGCGCCTCTTTGCGCTGCAGCGCCGCTTCCACCGCAAGCAGCAGCCGGTCGCGGACTTTCTGTTGCCCGACAAAGTCGTCGAAACGGGTTGGGCGTAACCTGTTGTCGAACGAGGCGTTTCGCTGGTTGAGCTCTTCTGTGGGGCGTGTCTGCATGTGTGCGGGTATCATGGCAAATTTCGGGGCGGAAAACAATGCCGTCGAAAAAATCAGTGTCCAGCCCCCCGCATCTTTGGTTAAATAAGACCCTATTTTTAAACCCTCGAATAAACGCCGTTAGGCGCGACGAAAACCTCTACTTATGCGCGTAGTTATTGCTTATCCGCCGATTCCGTCTGAGAAGGGCGTCCCGTTGCTGTCGCAGAATCGCCAGTTCCAGTGGTTTACGAGACCGACCTACATTTATCCGGTTGTTCCCGCTTTGGCGGCGACACAGGCGAAGCGTGCCGGGCATGAGGTGGTGTGGCTGGATGGCATCGCGAACGGATGGGCGCCGGAAACGTTTGAAAAAAAGCTTTTTGAGGCTGAACCCGATGTGGTGATGCTTGAGACAAAGACGCCCGTGGTGAATTGGCATTGGGCTTATATCCGGGAACTTAAAACGCGGATGCCTGCCGTGCTGACTGTGTTGGTCGGGGACCATGTGACGGCATTGCCGGAGGAGAGTTTCGGGAAGTGTCCGGTTGATTTCGTTTTGACCGGCGGTGATTACGATTTCCTGCTGATCAACCTGCTGGCGTGTATTCAAGCGGCGGCAGGACAGCCGTTGGATACCGCAAAGCTCGAGCCCGGCATCTTCTGGCGGGCGGACGGAGGGGGCCGAAGTAACGGTCGTTTTCTGCTGGATCACGATTTGAAAACGTTGCCGTGGATCGACCGTGAGTTAACGCAGTGGCGACTCTATTCCGATAAAAACGGGAATTACCGTCGGACTCCCGGCACCTATATCATGTCGGGGCGCGATTGCTGGCATGGGAAATGTACTTTCTGCTCATGGACAACGCTCTACCCGACTTATCGTGCGCGTGATCCTAAAGATGTCGTGGATGAGATCGGCGAACTGATCAGCCGTTATGGCGTCCGCGAGATTATGGACGATACCGGGAGTCTGCCGGCGGGAGCTTGGCTCAAAACGTTTTGCGAAGAAATGATCGCGCGCGGTTACAACAAGCGGGTCCGGATCGACTGTAACATGCGGTTTGGATGTTTGGATGCCGAGGCCTATCGATTAATGAAACGGGCCGGGTTTCGGCTGGTGCTGTTTGGCCTGGAGTCGGCGAACCAAGCGACGTTGGACCGGTTGGTGAAAGGCGTGACGGTGCCGCAGATCGAAGCGGGCGCCAAAGCCGCGGCGCGGGCCGGTCTCGATGTTCACGTGACGGTGATGTTCGGCTATCCGTGGGAAGGCGAAAGGGAAATCGCCAATACGGTCTGTCTCGCCCGAAAGCTTCTTCGCAAAGGATATGCGTATACGTTGCAGGTGACGATGGTTGTTCCTTATCCGGGGACGCCCCTTTTTCGCGAATTGGATGAGGCAGGCTTGCTTCTGACCAAGCGATGGGACGATTACGACATGCGGCGGCAAGTGATGAAATCAGGTGTGCCGGAAGATACGATCAAGGGCGCCGTGCGGCAGGTGTACCGGGCTTTTCTGCATCCGGAAACCGTTCTGCGCCGGTTGGTGTCCACACGCGATCCAGTGGCTGATTTGAAATTCTATTGGCGGGGTTTTTTGTCGGTGGCGGGACATTTGAAGGATTTCAAGGCGTAATGTCTAAGCGTATGTATAACCGAACACATATCATTCCGCGGCACGAGGGCGGTCAGAAATATTGCCCAAATGAAAAAGAGCTTTTAAGGGCGATTTTCCTGTTGTCGTGTCATTTTTCTTATGATACACTTGGCTTCACTGTTGAAGAAAGAGTTCAGTTCGGAATTCGAGAGAGAGAGTATCGTTTTTGAAAAGTGTGATGAGACAATGGAGCTGGTGGGTAGCGTCATGTTTCATGACGGTGTTTTTATGCGGATGCTGGACACCCTCGGAAACAGGATTAGGCGCAGATGGTTTGCCGGTGTACGTGGAGCCGGGGGAACCAACGATTAAGCCCGGTTTAACGTTGCGTGTCTCTGTGACGGCTTCGGGGTCGGAGGCTGTGAAGGAAGAGTTGAAGGAAGTCAACGCGAACGGTGAGATTTTAATGCCGCTGCTTGGCTCGGTGAAATGCGAGGGCCTGACGACCGTTGAGTTGCAGGAGAAAATCAAGACTGCGTATAAGGCGTATTTTATTGATCCGCAGGTGACCGTCGGTTTTATTTATGTAGAGAATTCAGGAATGAAATCCCCGTGGGGATCGGTTTTGCTGATGGGAGAGGTTGTTCGTCCCGGTCCCGTGAATATGCCCTCCACGCGCGATTTGACGGTGACGCGAGCGGTGATGTTGGCCGGCGGCGCGACGCCTCTGGCGGACAAAAGGGGCGTTAGAGTGACACGGCGAGAGAAAAACGGAGCCCTGCAAAAGTTTGTTGTGGACATCGAGAAGATAGGCAAAGAAGGACGTTCTGATTTGGATCTTGCGTTGAAACCCGGCGATGTGGTTTGGGTGCCGGAATCATGGTATTGAGTACGGAGGAGTGAGATAAGGAGTGAGATAAGATGAAACAGATAAAATCCGGATTATGGGTCGCCGTCGTGGCGATAGGGTTCGTCTTGGAAGCTACCGTGCTAATGGCACAGGATGCGGCTTTTCTGACGCGGGCTCAGTGGCTTAAGAAAATTGGCGGGTCGGTGACGGACGCGGCTGTGTTGCGCGAAACATTGGCGCAGATAGCTCCCGAAGACAGTGTGGAGTTCACCCGGCGTATGATGAAGGCTGTTTCGCGTATGCCCGTGAGCCCCGAAGAGAAGACGGCGGCGTTTATTCGGACATCGGTGGCGTGTATCGCGGGGTCTAAAGTCGGAAACCGGCAGCAGGTGATCAGCGAAGTGTTTGCCGGCGTGCCGATTGAGATTCTTCCCGTGGTGACGGAAGAGCTCGCAAAACGTTTTGACCAAGGTCACAATAAATTGTCAGACGATCAATTTGAGAAGATCGCCAGTGAGACCGTACGTGTCGCAATTGAACGCAATGCGCAAACGGACTCTCCCTCTGTCAGAAATACGTTTGTCCTCTTGGCGTTTCTGCGGGGTGCCAAGGACACAACTTTACAAAGCAAGTTGATTGGGTTGCTGCCGGATGCGCGGATGAAAATTTTAGCGGCGTCATGGTTGCCGCCTGCGCTTCTTAAAGATCATAACTATGAAGCCATGTTGGCGGCTGCGGACGTCGATGAACTTCCTTTGAGAAATGACAGGCTGTTGCGTTTGATCGGTCATGCCAATCTGGATCGTTTGTTGGCGGATCTGAATGCGAATCTGTTGTCTCAGGATCCGGAGCAGAATAATCTTGAGCAGAATAGCGTATGGGTCCCGTTGTCTCAGATGGGGCAGGTCTCTGGCATGATGGGGCCGGGAGGCAACATGGCGTATTCTACTGCGCAGACGCTAGGTGTTGGAGTAGGTCGTATTCCTACCGGCTATCAAAATCAAGGCATCAGCGTTGACCGGCCTCGGTAGAAACGGGTGTCTATCAGGTGGCTGACACAGGAAAAGACTTTGAAAACATTTTCTGAAAGCGAAGGAGTGTTGGATATGGCTACAAGAGCGATTCCGTATGCGATGGCGAGCATCGGCTTCTTGTTTAGTGTGGTTCTGGGGAGCGCCAGTTACGCACAAGATACCCAAGGGTTTAAGTTCAATAATCTGACGGTGTCCCCTTTTGTCAACCTAGAATATACGTACGATTCTAACGTGGATATGGACAAGAGGGAGTATGATGACAGTATCCTGACCGTCAACCCTGGGGTTGATTTGACCTACAAGGGAAACGACTGGGGACTGAACGGTAACCTCTGGTACGGGTATGACTGGTACAAGGAGTACGATCAACTCAATGCGGATCGGTATGGTGAAAGTCTGAGTTTTTATACCGAATCGGCAAAGGGATGGCGTTTGGTTTTGGGTGAGAGCTATCTGAAGAGCAGTGAGAATGATTCGATTTTGGACGGGGGACGCGGCATTTGGCGTGACCGTCAGTTGCTTGAGTTAACTGGCGCGTTGTCGTATCAGCTTAGCGAACGGACCGGAATTACGCTGAGCGGCCTGTATTCGGATCTCGACTACGAGAATGATCAGAATCAATATGCGGCTTTGTATGGTTGGCGCGAGTGGAGCGCGGGTTTGGAAGTGTCGCGTAAAATAACGGAAAAGAGCAACATTCTTTTGAGCGGTTCGCATCAAGAGTATGAAAGTAACGGCACGTCTGGAATTGGGAGTAGCAGTTCGGGTTACACGTTGATGGGTGGCTTTAGTTCAAGAGCGACCGAGCGTATTTCGTACCGTGCGTTGACGGGTGTCAGCTGGTTCGACTATGCGGATGGCGACCAGTTGACGGGATGGACATACAGCTTGGATGCGAATTGGCTGATTAATAAAAAGTGGGCGGCCACCGTTGCCGGGTCCAGTTATTTCCAGCCGAGCGAGACGGAAATGAATCAGGCGATGCAAGTCTATGCGCTTTCGGGAGGCGTGACTTATCGTCCGATGCGTAAACTCACGACACGCTTTGATTTGGCCTATCGGCGTGAGGAAAATGAGTATTCCTATTCTGCGCAGAGTGCTGAAACCGATGATATCGTTTCGGCCCGCGTCCGTGCCGATTATCAGTTAATGCGGTATGTGTCGGTCTACGGTAGTGTGGAATATACGGATCGTATGTCCGACAATTCTGATTATGAGTACGACAGAATTCGTGGAACGATGGGGTTGAGTTTCCGCTACTAAGTTGTTCGTATGTGAGTTGATAGTTTGGTGCTTCCGCCTACGCGACGATGTGAAGTGTAGGCGGATTTTTTATGCAAACAGTTGTGGTGAAGCGGTTATGATCCAGAAGTGGCTGACAAAATATGGGCTTGTATTTCATGTCGCATGTGTCTGTCTCTTTCCGTTGTGTTATCTGAATCAATCGCGTGTGTTTGGCTTTATACCTCTGCTGTGGCTCTCTTTTATTGCGGCTGAAGTCATGCTTGTTCTCCCCTCTGTCCGGAGGGCTGAGACTTTGGCTGATGCTCGACATCGTATGTTGTATGGGCTTGTTCGGGATCCCTTTTTTTATCTGGGGGCCGTGTTTGTCGGCATGGTGGTGGCTCAGTGGCTCAATGGCGGCTGTGAGTTGGTCTATTTGCCGGATGCAGATGTTTGGGAAGTGAGTAATCCTGTTGTCCAATGGGCACCCTTCTGCGTTGAACCGCGTGCCGCATTGACGCAAATCGCTGTGTTCGTGGCGTGTTTGACGGTCGGCGTTATTCTGCGCCACGCTTTGAGCAAGACGTCAAAACGCCTGCTGCTCCAGTTTTTAGTCTGCGTGAGCGGTGGCTTGGCGCTGTTTTTTGTGGTTCAAGCGTGTCAGAAGATCCAACCTTATATGCTCCAGACAACAGGTTTGGGTGTACCCGCGATGGGTGCTTTTTTCGGTTTTTGGCTGTTGATGGGGATGGGAATTCTCGCTGAAGCGATGTCGCGTGGGCAACGGGGGTGTGGCCTGCTCTTTATTCTTGGTTTTGCCGGTAACCTGTTGGGAATGCTTTTTTTTGCGAGTGCTTTGGCGCTTGCGGTTTATGCGGTTTTGTCCTGCCTGTTGTTTGTTTATTTACTGATGTATCTTTCGGCCCATGTGTCTAAGCTGGCTCAGCTCAAACTTTTTTTCGTTTCAATGATTGTTGTCGGAGGAATAATGGTCTGGTTCGTGTTCTTATATCCGCAAAATCCGGTGGGGGCCAAATTGAAGTCCGCACTGCCTTTGACGGAATACTGGAGTGCGATAACGGCAACACGACAGGTCCGCGCCGAAGCGGCGATCTCCATCTGGCAAAAGCATCCGTGGGTCGGTGTCGGCGCGGATGGTTTTTATCATTATGTCGGATTATCTGTCGGCACAAGGAAATGGGCGCTGATTCATGACGAACCGTCGTATGTGCTGAATGATTGGCTTCAATGCCTGTGTGAGTATGGCGTGTTGGGTATGGGACTGTTGTTGTTGATTGTGATCACGTTAGTCGTTCCCGTGTGCTATAGGGCCCGTAACATCTGGAAATACAGGACGAAGTGTGAGGACGGCGATAGAGTTTTTCTGTTCCGTTTATCGCCGATTGTGGTGGCGGGTGTATGGGCAACCATTGCGTGTTTCTTTGAGAGTTGCTTTGCGAGCCCGTTCCGTTCTGCCGGTTTGTTGTTGGCTTGGACGTGTGCGGTGTCGGCGCTGCCGGGGTTTATGCCGATGCTGACGCGGAGCGATACGCAGGGCTAGACCGAATTTAACGTTGGCCATAAACGTCTGATGCGTTAAAGTATTCTCTATTTGGAGAAGTGTGATGAGTGATACAGAGCAGATCTCTTCTAGCGATTCGAAAGCCCAATCGCACCGCCCCATGTACTACGGCGGCAGCGGCCGGGGCATGTATTACGGGGAAACGCCCTCGCGTGCGGTATATTATGGGGAGGGGTCGCCTGCTGCCGGTTATCCGGGCGGATATGGCGGCGCCTATTATTATGGTGGCTCGGCGGGTGGCGGAGGCGAAGAAGAAGATTCCCTGATGGGTGCCGTTACGGCGGGACGTATGGCGCGTGTCTGTACGCAACGCTGGGTGACCATCGCGGTTTTCGTGATCATCGGGTTCATTGCGGCTTTCGCGGTTTTCAAGATATCCCCCATGATCTACGAGGCCGAAAGCGTTTTTGAAATGAGCATGCGACGCTCGACCTATTCAAACATGCGCCCTGCGGTGATCGATGCCGATATCGGATCGACGATGGATGAAGTGTTCAATACCCGGTTGGCAAGATTGCGCAGTCGAGCGGTGATTGAACAAATCGTCAATCAGTACCGCAGTGATTATCCCAGTTCGACCGTAACGGACGAGCAGTTGATTAATACGTTGGTTAAGTCGAAAATGAACCTTCAGCGTCGGTCGCGTTTGATTCGCATTACGGTGCGGTCAACCGATCCTCAATTGGCGACCGATCTCGCGAACGCTTATGCCAAGGCTTCCGAAATGTTCACTTCGGATCAGAACCGTAACGAGTCCGAAGTGGCGGTTTCATGGCTCTCGACGACAACCGATCAGCAGAAACGCAACCTTGAGCGGGCGGATAAGGAGATGTTGGATTTTCGTGTGGCCAATCAGCTTGATTTCATGGCCAGCGAGAGTGAATCTGCGCAACAGGCCGCGAGTAAAATTAATGCTGAAATTTTAATGTTGGAAGGAGATGTCACCAAGGCGACTGAACTGCGTAAGACCTTGGAGGCCATTCAGTCCGATCCTGAAAAATTCGGATCGTTGCCTGATTCGGTGCCTCGTTCCCGCGAAATTGGCGAATCCTATCAAATGCTCCAAAAGACATTGGCAGAGAAGAATTCGCTGTTGGCCAGGTATACGGCGAATCACCCTGAAGTGAAAGTCAAAGAAAAGGAAGTCGAGGTCTTTAAGCAACAGTTTGCGGATGTCGTATTCCGTGCGCTTGAGACCTGTAAAGCGAACCTCGATTTGCTGCAACGGCAATTGGCGCAACTGACGCCCAAGCGCGATGAGCTCATGAAGAAACTTTCCGATTTGGAGCTGAAGATTGTTTCCGCCAAGATGAAACTTGAGCAGTTGGAGCGCGAACGCGAGGTGGCTGACATCAGCTACAAATCGCTTCTGCAGCGTACGCGCGAGGCACAGCTCGCCTCAGATGAGAATACGGCCATTATCAAACAGGTGGAGCCTGCTTTTTGCCCGACAAAACCGGTGTTGCCTAACCCGCTGATCATTTTTCCGTCGGGGCCGGCTCTTGGTTTGCTGCTGGGTATCGTGTTTGTGCTGATCTTGGATCATTTGGAGGATAAGATCGTCGGTATTTCTGACATCGAACAGCGGTTGCGTCTGAAGACCTTGGCGGTGTTACCGCATGTGCGGCGGATGAAGCGTGAACAATTAGCGCGTTTGGTGTCGGACGACAAATTTTCGCAGTTTGCCGAGGCGATCGCAGGTCTTCGGAATTTGTTGGATTCGCCTCGCTATCAAGAGATGTCGAAGGTGTTATTGTGCATGAGCACACAGCCGGGTGAGGGAAAGACCATCACCTCGTGTAGTTTGGCGGCTTCGTGTGCGCAGGGCGGACAGAAAACCTTGCTGGTTGATTTCGACATGCGCCGTCCGCGTTTGGCCCGTATTTTCGAAAAGGAACCGGGTGAGTTCCACAGTTTGCCGCATACGCTGGTCAAAGCAGACGTGTCGCAGTTTGAAACATTGCCGCTTCCGTCAGGCGTTGAAAATCTGGATATTATCTTGTCAAAGGCTTCTTCGGAGATCAGTCCCGCCAGTCTGATGGGGAGCGGGACCATCGTCGAGTTCTTCAAGTGGGCGCGCGAGCATTATGATCGCGTCATTATCGATTCTCCTCCTTTTGGCATTGTCGGTGATGTGATGACGCTCGCTTCGCTGGTTGATTCGGTGATGATCATGTGTTGTCCAGACCGGACACGGTTTCAGCCGATCAAGCACGCGGCTCGCCATTTGACTGAATCTGGAGCGCGGGTTATCGGCGTGATCGTGAACGATTTGGATTTCGGTCGCCGTAACCACTTTAGTCAGTAT
Organism: uncultured Lentisphaeraceae bacterium; assembly: GCA_964612775.1. Taxonomy (GTDB): domain Bacteria; phylum Verrucomicrobiota; class Kiritimatiellia; order RFP12; family UBA1067; genus DAOPZC01. The sequence continues at coordinate 4,361 of CAZTDL010000034.1, read as the reverse complement.
GATTATCACTACCGTTATGCCTACCGTTATACGTCGCGTTACGGTGCCTATGGCCAGCAGAGTAAAAAGCGGAGCGGAGGCGATAAGTCCTCGTCTGCACCGGATTCTCCTGTTGCGGGAAAGTCTGTGGACGGAGACGATTTCACGCCCGCATCACCGATTGCCCGTCAGGACGTGGTTGATGTTTCAATGACGGATGATGAATAAAACGGGGTTGAGATGAAACGGGTCATCGTTACGGGGGGTGCCGGTTTTATTGGTTCGGCGGTTATTCGGCATCTTATTCGGACTTCCGATTGGGAAGTGCTGAATATGGATAAATTGACGTACGCGGGTAATTTGGCGTCGCTGAGAGAAGTTGCGGACAACCCCCGTTACCGTTTTCTGCAGGCGGATATCTGTGACCGACTTGCGGTTGAAAACGCATTTTCGGGATTCTCACCTGATGCTATTATGCATCTGGCCGCAGAATCGCATGTGGACCGTTCAATCGATGGTCCCTCTGCGTTTGTTCAGACCAATATTGTCGGAACCGCAACGCTGTTGGAGGTCGCGACCGCCTATTGGAAGAAATTGCCCGCTTCCTCTCAGGCCCAATTCCGTTTCCAACACATTTCAACCGATGAGGTTTACGGCTCATTGGGCTCTGAAGGCCTTTTTACCGAGCATACGGCGTATGATCCGCATTCCCCGTATTCCGCGAGTAAGGCATCGTCGGATCACCTCGTCAGGGCGTGGTGTGACACGTACGGGTTACCGGTGTTGATCACAAATTGCTCGAACAATTACGGTCCCTATCACTTTCCCGAGAAGCTGATACCCTTGGTCATATTAAATGCGCTGGAGGGTAAGCCGTTGCCGATATACGGTAAGGGAGATAATGTGCGAGATTGGCTTTATGTCGAAGATCACGCCAAGGCATTGTGTTTGGTCTTGGAAAAGGGTGTCCCCGGTGAGACCTACAATGTCGGCGGAAACAATGAGCGTACTAATTTGCAGGTGGTTCAGACGATCTGTGAAACGTTGGACGGTTTAAGATCCGGGGGGCGGGATTCGCTTGCCCCCCACTCATATACGGAGTTGATCACGTTTGTGCCGGATCGTCCGGGACATGATCAACGCTATGCCGTCGACGCGACGAAGTTGCGGATGAAATTGGGGTGGATGCCGGAAGAAAGCTTTGATACCGGTATCCGTAAGACGGTGCAATGGTATCTTGATAATGCATGGTGGTGGCAACCGATTCGTGACAAGAAATATGCGGGTCAACGGTTGGGCATGACAAAGTAACGTGTTAACGGGCGGTTGGGCTGTGAGCCAAAATTCGGTTGAGGGTGCGTTGGATGGACCGATTCGTCAGTCATGTTCCTCTAATCTGCTGGACTGGTCGGCCGAATCACTGAAAGGACGATTTATGGCGCGTAAGGGCATCGTTTTGGCGGGAGGGGCCGGTACCCGACTTTTCCCGGTCACCCAGGTAATGTGTAAACAACTCTTGCCGATTTTCGACAAACCTATGATTTATTACCCGCTGTCCACCTTGATGTTGGCGGGGATACGTGAAGTGCTGATCATTTCCACGCCTGAGGCGACGCCGGTTTTTCGCAGTTTGTTGGGGGATGGTTCGCAACTCGGCATGCGTTTTGAATATAAGGTGCAGGATGTTCCGAATGGGTTGGCACAGGCTTTTGTTCTTGGCCGCGAGTTTATCGGTGACGATCCTGTTTGCCTCGTGTTGGGGGACAATATTTTTTATGGGGACGGTTTATGTCGCATGTTGGCCGAGGCTAACGCAGCGGAAGGGGCCACGGTTTTTGGTTATTATGTGAACGATCCTGAGCGGTATGGTGTCGTGAGTTTTGACCGTGCTGGACGAGTCGAGACCATTGAGGAGAAGCCCGAGCATCCCCAGTCGAATTATGCGGTTGTCGGGCTTTATTTTTTTGACAACAAGGTTGTTCGGATCGCTGCGGAGTTGAAACCGTCTGCACGAGGTGAGTATGAGATCACGGATGTTAACCGTCACTATCTGCAGCAGGGCGATTTAAGGGTTAAGCTGATGGGACGCGGGTTTGCGTGGCTGGATACCGGTACCCATGATTCTCTTGCCGATGCGACCGCTTTTGTTAAAGCCATTCAAGATCGGCAGGGCCTTAAGATCGCCTGTATCGAAGAGGTCGCTTGGCGAATGGGCTTTATCGACCGCGACCAACTCCGGCGTCTGGCCGAACCGTTACGGAAGTCAACCTACGGTGAATACGTAATCCGGTTGCTTGCCCAAGAGGCTGTAAACTGAGGTGAAAGAACCTTGTTGTGGCTTGTCTCTATTACAACCCTTTGATATCTTTAATAAACATGCATGGACCTATGTTCACGGATATCGGCATGTTTGTTTTCAAGATGTGTAAGTCCTTTTTCATTAGTGAGTTACAAAGTGTGATTGGGACAGATCCTGCATACTTTGCGGGGACGGAGTCTGTCTAGATTGTTTTTTTTACGTTTCGCTTTTTCCGGTCTGACTCGCAGAAGGGCTGGTTTACTGGAGGGGCGATTTTTAAGGAGCGAACCCCATGAGTAAGTTGATGATGCGTCACATTTATACTTCTGAATCGGTTTCAGAAGGTCATCCCGATAAAGTCTGCGATCAAATCTCTGATGCAATTTTGGACGCTTGCATTGCGAACGATCCCGCAGCTCATGTGGCCTGCGAAACGGCCGCAGGTACTAACTTGGTCGTGAACGTCGGAGAGATCACCTGTAAGAATTGGGAAAAGATTAATCCGCAGGCTATTGCGCGTGAGGTGGTCAAAGAAATTGGCTACGATACGCCGGCGGAGGGATTCAGCTTCGACACATTTAACTATGTTTCCGCGTTGCACGGGCAGTCGCTTGATATTGCGCAGGGGGTTAACAAGGTTAAGCTTGAAGAGCAGGGGGCCGGCGATCAGGGGATGATGTTCGGTTATGCATCGAACGCGACGCCGCAACTGATGCCCGCGCCGATTGTTTACGCGCATTCCCTGTTGCAGTTTTTCACAACGTTGCGCAAGAACGGCGAAATCGCTTATCTGCGTCCGGATTCGAAAGCCCAAGTGAGCGTTTTGCATGAGGATGGCAATGCGAAAGAGATTTCTTCTGTCGTGATCTCGCATCAGACGCGCGAAGTGCCGATCAAGCGTATCCGGAAGGAACTGGAAGAGGTTGCCCGCGCGTTCCTTAAAGATACGGGGATGTTGACCAACAAGACCAAGTTCTATATCAATCCGACAGGAAGATTTGTCGTTGGCGGCCCTTGCGGCGATTCGGGTTTGACAGGGCGTAAGATCATTGTTGACACGTACGGTGGCGTTGGTTCGCATGGCGGCGGGGCCTTCTCTGGTAAAGACCCCTCGAAGGTGGATCGTTCGGCGGCCTATTACTGCCGTTACGCGGCTAAGAATATTGTGGCCGCCGGTCTTGCGGACAAGTGCGAAATTCAGGTGGCTTACGCAATCGGAGTGGCCAAACCTCTTAGCATCAATGTTAGCACGTATGGGACCGGAAAGGTGCCGGAAGCGCTGATCGAGAAGATTCTGATGGCGAACGAAATCTTCGATTTCCGTCCCGGCATGTTGATTAAGGATCTCGGTTTGACGAAGCCGAAAGGCTGGTCGTATCGCACGACTTCGAACTACGGACATTTCGGCCGCGAGGGGTTCCCGTGGGAAAAAACAAATCGTGTTGCCGCCCTTCGGTCTGCCGTCGGCTTGAAGTGAGAAGGACGGTCTCATACGAAGGCGCAAAAGTAACAAAGCGGAGTCCGGCAGTGGAGAAGACGGCAAAGGATGCCACGAATGTGTCCTTTGCTTTTTCTCGTGTTGCACAAGGAGTTTATGAACTATAAAGTGAAAGATATCGGGTTGGCCGATTGGGGCCGCCGGGCGATCGACATTGCTGAAAAAGAAATGCCGGGGCTGATGGCGACGCGTGCCAAGTATGGTCCTAAGAAACCTCTCAAGGGCGCACGCGTCATGGGCAGTTTGCACATGACAGTCGAGACGGCCGTTCTGATTGAGACGCTTGTTGAACTCGGGGCGGATGTGCGCTGGTGCTCCTGCAACATTTTTTCTACGCAAGATCATGCCGCCGCAGCCATCGCTGCGCGCGGTATTCCCGTTTTCGCATGGAAGGGGGAGACGCTTGAGGAATATTGGTGGTGTACCAAGCAGGCGCTCACGTGGCCGGACGGTTCCGGACCGCAACTGATCGTAGATGACGGCGGCGACGCCACACTGATTCTTCATCGCGGTTTTGATGCGGAGAAAGACGCGTCGTTCTTGGATGTTCCGACCGATGTCGAAGAGTTACGCGTCATTAATGCG
>CAZTDL010000033.1:0-15599 GCA_964612775.1 uncultured Lentisphaeraceae bacterium | reverse complement strand
ATAGACAGCGCTTCTTTCCATAAGTCCTCTCGAAAACAGTTGATTCGTTCACAAATCGGTTAAGCAGAGGTTTCACCCGTTGTTCAGCCAACGTTTGAACGCCCGCCCAAAAATTATCTCACGAACTTCCTAACTTGTACACCGCCAGTCTCGTATGACCGTACGTGCGATCACGCAACAACAGCCACCCCGGCACCTCATCGGGATGTTTTGCGTCCGGGATCTCCGCCACAAAAATTCCACCCGGGCGAAGCACCCTGTTGTCGGCCAGCAGACGCATCATCTCCGCGAATCCCTGCTCGCGCCCGGCCGCATAGGGCGGGTCGGCAAAGGCCACATCAGCCTGACGCCCGCATCCCGGCCCCTTGAGCCAGCGCGTCACTTCGCAACACGCGACTTCACCTTGGCCCGGCACTAAAACGGCCATATTCTCCTTTAACAGAGCCACGTTGCGAGGATCCTTCTCCACCCACGTCACATGACGCGCGCCGCGACTGAAGGCCTCCAGCCCCACGGCGCCCGACCCTGCAAAAAGATCAAGAAACGCCGCGTCAGGAACCACGCTCATCAGCATTGAAAACAACGCTTCGCGTACCCGGTCCTGCGTAGGCCGGACCTTTTCGCCCGGCGGAACCTTCAGTTTCCGGCCGCAAAACTCTCCGCCCGAAATTCGCATAGGTTCATACTATACAGAAAAGCGGCGGCCGTACGCAACCTCGCCGACTCAATTTCGTATTTCATTGAACATCCCGAATATGCTAAATTGTTAACTACCAACGAACACAACGGGAAGAAAACGGCAGGATAACGTATGGCGGAAAAGATTCACGGTTTAGCTCAAGCGCTCAATGCTGATCTCGAGGCGGGAGGAAGTCCGCTGCTTGAAATGCTTTCGGTCAAGGGACAGCGCGCTTACTTCCCTTCACGCGGCATTCTCGGCCAAAGCGCCGAAGCTAAAGATGCCGTCATCAATGCCACCATCGGCACCGCATTCGAAGAAGACGGTTCCCCTCTTTGTCTCGAGTGCATCGAAGAACTGCTCAAGCTCCCCTCCACCGCCTTTCTCTACGCGCCCAGTTTCGGATCGCTGGGTCTGCGTGAAACATGGCGCAACATGTTGAAGGAAAAGAATCCCTCGCTGCAGGGCAAGGCCTTCAGTTTGCCGATCGTCACCAATGCCCTGACCCACGGGCTGAGCGTGACGGGATTCCTGTTCATCGACGCGGGCGAGGCCATTATACTTCCCGATCTCTACTGGGACAACTACGAGCTGCTGTTCGAGGAAGCCTATGGCGGACGGCTGACGACCTTCCCGATGTTCGAAGATGCGCACTTTAATGTGGCCGGCATGGAACGATTGCTCCAGGCTCCGGGCGATAAAAAAATCGTGCTCCTGAATTTTCCCAACAATCCCACCGGCTATACCGCGACCGAAGAGGATGCCGTCGCCATTCGCGCCGCGCTCCTGCGCGCCGTCGAGGCGGGCAAGAAAGTGGTCGTCATTCTCGACGACGCCTACTTCGGTCTCGTCTACAAGCAGGGCGTCAGCAAAGAGTCGCTCTTCACCGTCTTGGCCGACCTGCACCCGAACCTGTTGGCCGTCAAGTTGGACGGGCCCACAAAAGAGGATTATGTGTGGGGCATGCGGGTCGGATTTGTGACATTCGGCATCAAGGGCGCGACGCCCGCCCAGTACAAAGCGCTCGAGGCTAAAGCCGCAGGCGTGGTGCGCGGGTCCATTTCCAGTTCATCAAGCATCGGACAGCATCTGCTTCAGAAGGCTTACACACAGCCCGTCTATAAAGAACAGAAGCAGGCGAAGTTCGACATCCTGCAGCGCCGCTACCAGCGCATCAATGAGATTCTCGCCGACCATCCCGAATACGGAGCCTCTTTTGAGCCGATGCCTTTTAACTCCGGCTATTTCATGTGTGTCAAACCCCTTGGCATTGACGCCGAAACGGTGAGAAAGCAGCTTCTGGCAACGCGTAAAACAGGCGTAATCGTGCTCTCAGGCTTGATCCGTCTCGCCTTTTCCTCCGTTCCTTATGACAAGCTCGACGACTTGTTCGCAAATCTGCACGAGACGATCCAAGAGTTGAAAAAAGCCTGACTCCCGGCAGGACGCAACGCCCGACGCCCCTCATTCAAGACGTTGCGTCGAGAAGTCTATTCGAATGTTCGGCGTTTGCGGACAAACGGGTCAGGCGCGAGCCGCGCAACGCTTCGGAACGGCCGCGCCGGATTGCGTATGGGTTGCAATCTGAAGGCTCATAAGCGCCCAGAACCCTCCTATCAGCCCCGCCACATGCGACTGCAACGCAACCGGAAGACTGTAGATCACGCACAGGCTGGGAATCCATATCGCCCAATTCATAACGAGGTTAGGCACCACCAGACGCCGATACCAGCCCTTGCCGAGCAACGGTTTGAGCGTTGACCAACGGTAACCGCGATCTTTCCACAGATGCGCAAGAGCCACGCACGGAGACGCAAAAACAGCGGTATACCCGAATTGGTCGGTCACGACCTTAAGCGCCAGCGTCCGCACGTCCGCCTCATTCCCGTAGAGAAAAATCTGGAAGGCATAAAACTTTGGAAGAATCAACCCGATGAACGACCAAAACCCCAAAGAGAAAAGAAGCGCCTTAAGCGGTTCATCAGGACGTAACAGGGGAACCGCCAGACAGAAAAGGTAAGGGATGATCCCGCAGAAGAAAACGAAACTCGCCAACGAAAAAGGCACACCGTACCGAGTCTGCCATTGGGCGACGACATCCAACGCATCCCGCACACCGGGAATCCCGTAATAAGCGGCCAGAAGACCACACGCCGCACCTTGCAGGATCAGTCCCGGTATCAAATTAGCCCGCGCGGCCATAAGCCCGATTTTCCACGGATTTGTTTCCATTCGCCCAATTGTACAGAATTTCCCGTGTTCGGGTCAAAGCGCATTCAGATATGCGCTACAGAGGCGCGTTGCCTCATAATTCATGACACCGAAACTGAAAAGGTTCGGGGAGCGCGACTTTCAGGTTGCCTCAAATGAAACGACACCGAAAATGGGGCGATGGAGATGTCAAAGGATGAGAAGGCGTCGTATTTGGGAATCATGCGGCGCAGGTACGCGGCTGTGCGGACGAAGAAGGGTCGGGGGAATGTGCTGGACGAGTTCTGCGGGATGACGGGGCGGTCGCGGAAGCACGCGATCAAGGCGCTTTCGCCGAAGCGGCGGGTGCCGGGGCGGCGCGGCTGCCCTCCGGGCGGCACGCGCGAGGGCACGGCTCTTCTCACTCGGCTGTGGAAGCTTTCGGACATGATGTGCGGCAAGCTGCTGAGGGCTGTCCTGCCTGAACTGCTGGCGAGCGTGGGGCGGCGCGAAGCGGTGGCCGGGGCGGTTGTCCGGGAGGTCCTGGGGATGAGCGCGGCCACGGTCGACCGCCGGCTGAGGAAGGCGAAGGCCGCCTGCCCCGGCGGCCGCTCCCGGCGCAGGAGGTCGAGCCTCGAGGAGCACCGCCGCGAGATTCCCCTGAAGGTGGATGTCTGGCCGGACGCTTACCCGAAAGAGCCGGGATACGTCGAGGTCGACACGGTCGCGCACTGCGGCGGATCGATGTCGGGCAGCTTCGCCTGGACGCTGACGCAGACGGACGTGGCGACGCACTGGACGGTGCTCCGGTCCGTGTGGAACAAGGGCGCGGAGGGGGTTTGCGGCGCGATCGCCGCTTTCATCGGGCAGGCTCCCTTCGAGGTCCTGATGCTCAATTCCGACAACGGCGGGGAGTTCATCAACGGGCACATCAAGCGGCACTTCGCGCAGTACCTGCCCGGGGTCGCGAGGACCCGGTCGCGCAGCTGCCGGAAGAACGACAACGCCCATGTGGAGCAGAAGAACCGCGTCCAGGTGCGGGCGCTGTACGGGCACGGGCGGATCGGGGACGAGTCTTTGATCCCGCTGATGAACAGGATCAACGCGGCGCAGGCGCTGATCAAGAACCTCTTCACCCCCACGATGCGGCTGCTGTCGAAAGAGCGCGTCGGGCCGAGGTACGTGAAGCGCTACGAAAAAGAGCCCAAGACGCCCGCGCAGAGGCTGCTGGAATCGCCGTCGGTCAGCGAGGAAAAGAAGGGAAAAGTCCGCGGGCTTGTGGCGGCGCACGACATCGTGGACTTGCGCGGAAGCATCGATGCCGATCTGAAACTCCTGGCGAAGAAACTGGCGGCCGCCCCCTCGGGGGCAACTCCGGAAGGCAGCCCGAACCGTCCTTCGGACGCCTCGGGTCCCCTGCCTCCTCCGTCAAAGGCGAGGGGGCGGGCTGCCGCCCTCCCCCTTTCACCCCCTCCCGCCCCAAACAATCGGCGTCAAATGAAAACGACACCGAATTTCGGTGTCGTTTTCATTTGACGCAACGGGATGGAGAGGGCTCTTGACTTTCATGTCTTCAAACAGGTATATTAAACCCGTTTTTAAGCCAACGTAGCTCAGCTGGTAGAGCAGTTCATTCGTAATGAACAGGTCGTCCGTTCGATCCGGATCGTTGGCTCCATTCAATAACCTCGAAAACCGGCGATCGTTGTTTTTCGGGGTTTTTTTATTCAACGGGGTCATTATGCAAAAACCCTGCCAGCCCAACTGCCGGCGCTTTATTACCTCGGTTCTCGTCCCCGACCGCGTCGGACTTTTGAGGGATGTCACGCGGGGCGTTTTTTCGCTCGAAGGCAACATCGGCAGCATTCGGCAAACCGTCATCGACGGTTATTTCAATTTGGTCTTCACGTCCGAGCATCCCGGCCCGGTTTGTCCCGAGGCGTTGCGTACGCTGCTGGACTCGACGCTTGAGTCGGAGGCCGTCGTGACGGTGCTCGACTGCCCGGAAACCCGTCCGCCCGTGGTCGCAACCGGTTCCCGTTTTGTGGTGATGACGCGCGGCGACGACAAACCCGGTACCATTTTTGCGATCACCTCGTTTTTGGTTGACCACGGCGTCAACATCGAGGACTGGATGGTGGAACAGGAAGAGAATGGACAGGTCGTCTATATCGCGCAGGTCGTGGTGCCGGAGGCTGTCGATTTCCGTAAGATTCAAGAAAACTTCCGTGAAGCCATGTCGAAGCTTGGCCTGATCGGACTGCTTTGCCACGAGAACATTTTCAGGGCGACCAATGAGATTGGCCCCATCAAGGCGTTGATTGGAAAGTGAAAACGTTCGTTCGTGCGTGCGTTTGAGTATGAATGAGTGTTGAATTGGCTGAATCGTGAACCCCGAACTCTGAACTAGGTGCCTCTTATGTTAGCTAGACAAGCCGTTCTGTCAACCATCCGCATGGTCCGCGAGGAAAATCTCGATGTGCGCGCCGTGACGCTCGGGATCAATCTGAATGTCTGCGCCAATCCGGATCCCGCCAGACTTGTGCAGTCCGTTTATGACCGTATCGTGGAGAAGGCGGGAAGCCTTGTGCGGTTTTGCAACGAGGTGAGCGACAAATACGGTTTGCCGATCGTCAACAAGCGCATTGCGATCTCGCCCGCCAGCATGCTGCTTGAAGGGCATACGGCGGAGACGGCGGTGAAGCTGTGCCAAGCGTTGGACGCGGCCGCCGAGCAGGTGAAGGTTGATCTCTTGGGCGGTTTTTCCGCGCTGGTTCAGAAGGGCATCACGCCGGGCGAGCGAACGCTGATCGAATCTCTGCCGCAGGCGCTCACCGTAACCAAGCGCGTCTGCGCCTCTTTTAATGTGGGCACCACCAAAGCCGGCATCAACGCGGATGCGGTCGCGTTGCTGGCGCGCAAGATCACGGAGACGGCCGAAGCCAGCCGCGCCTCGCGCGGATTCGGTTGCGCCAAGATCGTGGTGTTCGCCAATATGCCTGAGGACAATCCCTTCATGGCCGGCGCGATGCTCGGTCCCGGCGAGCCCGAGTGTGTGATCAACGTGGGCGTCAGCGGGCCGGGCGTGGTCAAACGTGCGGTGGACCGTCTGGTGAGCCTTGATCCGGAGGCGACGCTGAATGAGATAGCCGAGGAGATTAAGCACACCGCTTTTCGCGTGACGCGTACCGGCGAGCTGATCGGTCGCGAAGTCGCGGATCGTTTGGGTATACCTTTCGGCGTGGTGGATCTTTCGCTCGCGCCGACGCCGCGCGTGGGCGATTCGGTGGGCGAGATTTACCAGAGTATGGGCATCCGTCTGATCGGCGCGCCGGGCACCACGGCCGCGGTGATGTTGCTGAACGATGCGGTCAAGAAGGGCGGCGCTTTCGCGTCCAGCGCGGTCGGCGGACTTTCCGGCGCGTTCATTCCCGTCATGGAGGATCATGCGCTCTCGAAGGCTGTGACGGATGGCACGCTGACGCTGGAGAAACTGGAGGCCATGACGGCGGTCTGTTCGGTGGGCTTGGACATGATCCTACTGCCGGGCGCCACGAAGGCCGAGACGATCGCGGGCATCATTTTGGATGAGGCCGCCATCGGCATCACCAGCCGCAAAACGACGGGCGTACGTGTGATCCCCGTGCCGGACGCAAAGTTGGGCGATTATGTGGATTTCGGCGGGCTGTTCGGTGCGGGCGTCGTGACGCAGCCGGCCAGTCCCGAAGGCGCGGAAGTTTTTGTGAATCGCGGCGGACACATTCCCGCGCCGATCCACAGCATGCTGAATTGATGTGTTGCGCCGGACCTTATCGAGACGGATTTCGTGTTGTCGCCGAAATCCTTGAAGGACACCTGCGGTGCCGTCCCACGTCCGAATCACGCTGGCGCACGTCCGTTTTCTTTGCCGCGTCTCGGCTGTTGCCGATGTCGAGAATATCGCCGAGTCTTCCTATTCCTTCTCCGTCGCCATTTTCTGCACGATCAACGCCAGCCGTTCAGACGAGAGCTGTTTCTTCAGGACGAAGGGGGCCGCCTGAGCGCGAAAGGCCGACACCGTTGTCTCCAGTGCCTTCTGACATTCCTTTTCCGACATGCCGCCGTTCTCTTTGAGCAGGCGGGAACGCTTGATGACGCGACTGGAGAAGGCATAGGCGTCGGCGAGCCCGGCCGGAAGCGTCGTGTCCTTTAACGCGCAACGCAACCGCTCCTGTTCCGTCTCCGTAAAAACCGAAAGAGGACAGGTCAGGGTCTTTCCGGTGCCGCCCTGCGTAAACGTGACGGTCTGGCCACGGATCGACTGCGGCGACGCCTTCAACGCATGTCCGGCGCGGTTCGTCCAACTGCCGCCCGCTTCTGCCAGCGAAGCGCTTGAACTTAAAAAGCACAGCAGGCCAGCCAACAGACCTTCTCCAAAAAAAGGGATCATGTTGCGTTTTCGGCCCGTCCTCATTGCACCTCCAGACGGAAAAAGGAGGCGGTATTGGTGGTCGGTAACAGGTAAAGCGTGATGTTGGCGTCTTTTGCGCTGTTGAGAAACGTCTGCATGGATGTTTTGTCGGCGGTCAGCGCAAACTCGGCCGTATTCCACGTGTTGGAATTTACATTCTTCGTCTTGGGCAAGCGATAGGTGCGGCCCGGAGCCGACAGGAAGGAGAGCGCCAGATACCCGTTTGCCAAATAGGTGAACTGATTGATTCTCAGGAAATCCGTTCCCAGAACCGGGATCGTGCCGGCCTCGAACTCTTGACGGTTGGAAAAGCCATCTCCATCGAAGTCGTCGTCCGGCGAAATATCCTCCAGACTCGAGCCTCTACCGGCCATATCGTAGTAAACCATCAGCAGTTCCTCATATTCATCAGGCAGGCCGTCGCCGTCCGCATCGGTACCGACAATCAGATTGCAGCAGAGGGCGCCGGCCGGTTTAACAATGGTGGGAACCTGCGTTCCCGACGACACCACGTGAATCCGGCCGTCATAGTAAACCTCAAACGTGATCGGGTCGCCGATTTCTCCCCTTCCCTCCTGCCTGTCGCTGGCCATAGGTATCTGCACGCGATAATTCAAAGCCGGGTAGCTCCCCGTTTTCGCCGTGCAACGATTGACCGCCACGCCCCTGACCTTGACGATCACGCTCGCCGCATCGGCGTCCGTAAAAGCCCGTCCGTTCCAATTGCGTACGGTACCGTAAACCATAAAAGGCGGGAGCGGGACAAGCACCGCCGCTTGTGCAGATACCGCCATGACAACCAGCAACCCCACGCTTCGTATGATCTGTTTCATGTGTTCCTCTTTGTCTTTGCGCAATAAGTTGCTAGTTGCCGGAATTGGAATAGGTTTGGAACCCGATTTCAATATCCTGAATGCCGAGCTGATCCAACGTGCCGTCTTTGTCGAAGTCCGCCCCGCGAATCAGCGATTCGAGCGCATAGTCGCGGTCCGCGTTGAGCGTGCCCGCCGGGATGATCAGCAGCCACCGGGTATTCCAGACCGAACGTCCCACCAAGCGGGTGTTGGAGAGCATGTCGTCTTCCGAGAAGCTGCCATGGTCATGATACGCCCGCAACGACGGGTAGCGACGGATGGAGGCCAGCGCTTCGCCGCCGCCGGTATAGGCGTTGTAGATCGTGGTCCAGTCGGGCTCGTCGAGGGAGGATGTTCCCAAGGGGAACGGCAGCGGCACAACCTGGTCGATCACATTGTACGACAGCAGGTCGCCGCCGTTGTTGCCGGGCGAGCGCATCACATCATTGCCCACCGGAATCAGATAGATGCGCGGCTCATTACCAAGGGCCACAACACCGTTGGTGGTATTGTTATAGCCGATAAACCTGACACCGATCTTGCTGATTTTGGTCGCGTAGTACGAGGAGTCGAACGCGTTGTCGTTGCCGGCCAGCGGCCAGCCGAAGACGTTGCGGGCGAAATCGATGGAGGTGGAGAACGGAATCACCAGCCCCGGTTCCTGCGCCAACAGGCCCGTTGAGCTTTGGAATGACAGGCAGTAGCGCCGGAAATCGGGATCGGCCAGCAGGTTGTCCACCTTGAAGGAGGAGAGTTTATCTTGCCAAGCCTTCTGCGCATCGGTGCCCGTAGGTTGGATGCGGAAAAGCTCCGAGCGCAGCGACAGCCAGCAGCGTTCCGTCTGCGGATTGTTGATGCCCAAGCGTCCTTTGAGCACCAACCAGTTGGCCTTCAACCGGGCCAGAATGTCCGCTAACCCGCCGTCTCCGTGCAGACCGCCCAGTTGAGCCTCGCCATTCTCCATAAAGCCGAGCGTGCGCGCCCCGACGATCTCGCGGTAGATGGAGTCGCTGCCGTAGTCGTTATCCAACCCGAGAGCGGTCTCATAGTCGTAGGCCTTGGTTGCGAGGTAGGTATACTTTTTCGCCAAGTCGAAGGCGTTGCCGTACTTCGCCAGCGCGTCGCTGCGGAAGGTGCGGAATGCCATGTCCTGATAGCGGCCGGCCGCGATGCGGTTAACAGCCTGCTTGCGCAACGTTTCCCGCTTGGAAAGCACCTGTTCGCCTTCGGCCAGAACCGTTGTGAAACTTTCCTGCGCGTTGATCATTGCGGCATTGGCGGTATCCAGTTCCAAGGCGGCGTCGTTGACTTCCATGACGAGCTTCTCGACCTCAGCCACGGTCTCATGACTCTCGAAGGTCAGATTTGCCAGATCCTTGGCCAGTTGATAGCCAATCTCAGCCCTTTTCTGCGCGTTTTGGGACATGGCATACTGTAGCTTGGCCGACTCCTGGGCTGTTTGTAAGCCGTCCTCAGTCATCATTCCAGTCGCGGTCATGGCCCCTTTAATGGGGGCACCGATATCCGTTCCGACCGACAGGCCGGCAATAATGATCGACGGCACAGACTCTTTTGCTCCGTCCAGTGCGGCGGTAATGTCCCAATCTATACCCGCCAAGGCGGACTCCGTTTCAAGAAGCGTATTCTGCTCAACCAGACGCACGAACTCTTCAAGTTCCATCGCCACGCCGGCAGCTTCCAATCCGGCATTAACTGCGATCTTCGTTCCCGCCCATATCGCCTCGGCCTTGCAAAAGTCGGCTTTTTCTTCATATGCCGAGAAGGCTTTGCGGTAGTCAAGGTAGGCTTGAATAAACTCGCCATAGGCGGCCTGCAATCGGCCTTGGGCTCGGCGAGTGCCACCGATGTCGTCAGGCTTGATAACCATACCGTTGGAGGCGATGTCAAATTTCAGTGTAAGGGTCTCTTCGGTATTCGCGTTGAGGAGGAGTCCGTTGACCTTGAATACGATGCTCGTTTTGGGTTCCAGCTCAAAAGATTCAAAGCCGTACGACGCCAGATCCATCCACATGTAGTGATAGAGGTCCGGGCCATCGTAATCCTGCGGATACGTGCAGCCCGCGCCGATATCGGCGGTATAGGGATAACCGAAGATGCCGATGAGTTGCGTATTGAAAGCCGCCTCTTCGTTGACCAGATCCTGCTTCATATTGCTGGCGCTCTGCGTCTGCTGGCGCTGCAGTTTCGAGACGCTCTGCGCCCGGTCGAGCAGCGTCGCGGCATTGGCAAGCGCCTGCTCGGCACGTTGCTCGATCTGCTCGAAATGGCTCTGTCCTGCGGCCAGTGCGGCGGGATCGATATCGAACGGGATGGCGTTGCCGGAAAGCCCGAGCGGCGTCATGCCTGCATCGGCCAGATCCACGTTAAGCTGCACATCCTTCATGGCCGCGCAGACCTCGGTCAGCGAGCCGACGGAGTCGCGGTTGATACGCAGGATGCTGTCGTCAGAGAACGTCAGCGCCGCGCCAGCCACCGACTGCTTTGTCCAGACCGGATTTGACACCATCCAAGTCGCGCTGCAGGCTTCGTCCGGCAATGTGCCGCCCTGCACGGGGTCTGTTATAAAGCGCTGATACATCAGCAGACCGTCGGAGGTGGCGCTGACCCCTTCGCGGTCGGCCAGCAATTCAGCCGAAGCGCGCACCGCATTCCAGATGCGGAATTCGGACAGCGCACCCGAAAACGGTACGGGCGAATCGTTGGCGGCCAGCGAAATGAGCGGGCTGTCCAGATCAGTCACGGTATCCGGCATGACCACGCTGAAAGCTTCGCCCTGTTGCACGCCGTTCAGGAAGAAGGCCAGTTGGCCCGAGGCGTTGGAATACGTTAGGGCTACGTGGCTCCACACGCCGAAGGGTGGAAGCGCCATCTTCAGGTTGGTGTCCAGCCCCTGACCCTGTATGGCCAAGCCGCCTGAGGGCAGATCAAGAACGATGCTGACCGCGCCCGCATCACTGCGTATGCCGGCGCTGGCGCGCCAGTCGAAGAGCGCGCAGGTCCCGGAGGCGCTCTGAAGCGTGGCATCCGGCTTGACCATGAATTCGATCGTGAAGTCCGCGCTGAAGTCTATTTCGCTCGACGGCGACAGGCATTGCAGTTGCGTATTCGTGGCAAACGTGAGGAGCTCAAAGCTATCCGGAGCGGATGCCGGCGGCAGCAGCGAATTAGCGACGGCCCAGTTGGAGAGCGCGCCCAGTCCGGCACGCGCGCCCCACTCGCCGTAGCCGAAGGCGCGGTTCGCGTCTTCGTCAACGTAGCCCGCCAATGCCGTGCCGCCATTCTCGACATACGATTTCTCGCAGGTGTGTTTGATGACATCCACACTGGCACGCGCCATGGCAGCCGCCGATTCGGCGAATTTTTCTTCGTCGTAATAATCGGCATCCACCACCGCATCGCCCACCATGAGCGGACTGATAGAAGGTGTGCCCCAGCTGAAATAAGGGTTGCGGAGAAGGCGGTAATAGCCGGTGAGCGCGCTCAGGTAATGGCCCCAGGCGTCGCCGTGTCCCTGCGGGTAGATGGCGGCGGCCTGCGGTTGGTCGATCGTGGCGTCCTCGCCGGAAATCTGATAGTTCATGGCGTAGGCCACTTCGCCGGCGGTGATGCCCTTGGTGAAATTCCAATAGAGCCGGTTGTACGTGGGCGAAAGCTGCAGCGACGGGGCCAGATTGTCCGAACGGCCTCGCAACAACGCCAATTCCTCGTCGCGCAGGTTGGGCTCCAGATTATCGAAACAGAAGAGCGAGGAACTCATGGCACCGTAATCAATGCTGCCCAGCGAGAAGTCATCGCTGTTGAAGTAATCGCTACCGAAACCGATGGTCGGATCCATCGCGTCGGCATAGGCCTCGTTGCCCAGCAGCATATATAAATCGTTCAACCGCGTGGCCGCCAGCATCAGTTGCTGGTTGGCGGCGGTGTCGTTAATCTTCAGCGTCAGGCTCATCGACTCCGCCTTGTTGAGCACCGTCTGATAGAGCTGGATCAGGCCCACGCTGGTCAGATTGTCTTGGCTGAGCGCCACGTCGCCCTCGTAAGGCGCGCCCGCCTGCTGGATCATGCTGATCTGGGTTTCCGCCGGATTATTGTAAAGATCCTGCATGCGTTGCGTGAAGGGCGTCACGCCGTTGACCACGCGCTGCGCCCAACCTTCGGCAAGGGTGGGCCGCACCCAGTCACTCCAGGCTCCGTCAGTCGCCGCATAGGCGGCGGTGTTGGTGACGGCACGATACCGCATCACATAGAAATTGTTGACCATGTCCGCAAGCGTGTCGCCCTGTTTGCCGATCGTGAAGCGGGTCAAGCCTCTTTCATCACGGTAGAGGCTGTACTGATGGTCATAGTCGGACGGCGTCGTGCCGTTGGCATTCGGCTCGGCACGTTTCCATTCGAACTCGAAATCGGTGCCTTTTCCGGCAAAGGATTCGGTATAGAGAATGTCGAGCTGTTCGCTGAGCAGGTTATAGGGGTCCGTCAGCGGTAGCAGATTTCCCGTATAAAGATTAGAGGAAAGCTGGATGACGTGCATTTGGATGGGATCGCCATCGCTTACCCGGAAGACGGGATTGGTCGCATCGTTCTCGATCAGGGTCACATACCCGCCGGCGCCCGGCCCCATGTGGGTCATGGCATAATTCACGACCGCATGCGAGTCATCCGTGTCGATCCTGTCTGTCGCCAGTTCGTCAATGGCATCGGCCCACACATCCGATTTGACGCCGCTGACCAAACCTTTCAATGCGGTGCGCTCTTCCTCGCTCAGGATGTTCAACTGGAGGTAGCTGAGTCCGCCCGCGTCATCAACCAACCGGCCCGACACTTTGAGGCAGGCGGTTTTCGGCGCGCTGGGGTCAAAGTAGACGCGGTCGCTGATATTAGGAGGAACGCCTTTAAAAAAGGTTTTTCCGTTCTTCGATTGGAGGATCCCGTTTGCAAAGCCGAAGAACGCCCCAAAGTCTCCTTCAAACTCCAGGCCCGCCGTTTGTATCACGACGGGGTCATATAAGGCGACCGCGTCTGTTGTGGGCTCGTAAAGCAACTTGAGGCTCTTGGCATCCCAGACTTCGGGCAATCCCAACGTGGCCTCAGTCAGCGTCTGGCCGATATCAATGACGGGGCTGTTGCTCGGCCAGTACACCGTCCATGTCCAGAGGTGGGGATTGCCCGTGAGCACATCCACGTTGGCATCGACCGAACGGCACAGCCAAGGAACCGGCTTGTTGACAGGGGGTTGCGCCGCCAACCCCAGTGACGGGAAGAAGAAGCCGTCCTGCATCGGATAATAGTTATGCATCACCAGTTCAGCCGAGGTACCGTTCGTTCCGGCGCACTTGGCCCAGACCTGAAGTTTGCGGTCGCGATATCCGGGGTTACCTTTGTTGCCGTCATCATCCCAGTAGGTCTTTTCATTCCACGGGTCAGAAAGCAGGTCGAGCGGATGCGGTCCGGGCACAAGGGTGCCGGCCGTCATGGTGTCGGAAAACGTCGAATAAACCTGATTGGTCAGCACCACCTGATAGACCTGCATCTTCGGGCGCCCGTCGTCAGCAGGGTCATTGTACTGCACCAGCACGTAGGGGCCTGAACTGGCGTCGGAGTTGAGGTCACAGCGCAGCGCATACGTCACATAGCCGCCTTCACTGGCCAAGACGAAAGCATGCTCCTCGTTGGGATTGTAGCCGGGCAACGTGTTGTCATTCTGATAATAGACAAACGGGGCGTCATCGGTCATCAACACACCGGTGTCCAGTTGCGGCGCTCCCGGCAGCGCCCACGCCGCAGAGGAGATTGTGGCCAGCCCATAGCTCACCCGATCATAGGCGAACAAGGCCTCGTCGGTATTGCCGACGTCGTCATCAAACGGATAATACAACCGCAGCCCCGGCTCCTGTCCCGTCAAGGTCGTCAACATGGCGTTTTTTACCTCGCTGCCGGACCGCGCCACATCCCAAATGCGGAATTCGTCAATCTGTCCGTCGAAACTGAGACTCTGCCCCGCCTGCACGCCAAAGGCGAGTGTGTTGTTGGTCGTCGTGGCCTCCCACGACGGAACGGTGGGCAGGGCGTTGGTATAGACGGCGCTGCCATCCTGATAAACCGTCGGCACGCCGCTGTCGACCACCAGCGCCAGATGGTTCCACCCCTTCCGCAACGTGTGGGTCGCGTCCGGCTGGATCACCGCTTGAACCCCGACGTCGGACTCGCTGACCACATACGTGTAGTTGCTGTTCGCATGAATGGTCAGCGCGACGCAGTTGGTGGAGTCTCCGTTGTTGAAATTGAAGACCTGATCGGCCTTTCCAAAGCTGTGCGGCTTGACCCAACACTCGACCGTATATGTGCCTCCGGCAAACCACGTGCCGTCGCCAACCCTCATCCTCGAATTTACGGACTGAGAGTAATCGAGCGCCGCCCCGCGCTTGACCAGCGATTCGTTCGCGCTGCCCTTTTGGCTGGCGAGGACAATCTCAGGAACTTCAAATTTTTTGGTCGGCCACGTAAAGCGATACCTCTGAACCCAAGCCGGGAACCAGAGGGGGTCGGGCATCGCCTCTTGGGAAACCTCATGCGACCACCAGATCTCCATCGGCTTATCAGTGGTTTTGTTGACGGCAAAGATGTAAGTTTCATCCGCTGTGGGATCTGCCGAGGTGGCGTCGCCCGTGCTCAGCTGATCCGGCCGTATGTAAAGATTGGTGTTGTAATTATTGCCGGACACCGGCTCGTAAATGTAGCCGTGGTATTTACTGAACCCGTCCATATCCGACAGGCCGATGGCACCCGGGGCGACTCGGACACAGTTCACCATCGCGGCGTCATGTCGGTTGGTACTCGCGTCTGGGACTACGCGGCCGAGCCCGTCATCAATCGGATAATAGGCGATCAGATTGGTTGCGGTCGCCGTGCCGTGAAGAAAACCGGCCATTCCGCTCTGGATGTCGTTCGTGCTCAGTGCACGGCTCCAGACGCGGATATCATCCATATTTCCCTTGAAACCGTTGGTGCCTGAAGCCGGGTCAAGGCCGAAAGACAACGCGCCCGCATGACTCGCCGGACGCGTAGGCAAGCCCTTCGGAGGGGTGTCAACGCCATCCAGACAGAGCGAGGCCTCTGCCGCATTTTGGTCATAGACCAGCGCGATGTGATGCCAGACCCCGTCTCCGAATCTGATCGTGTTTTGCGCGTCAACCGTAGCGGTGGTCGCGTCGGTCTCCGACGTTCCCAAGGTCGCCCGGACGACACCGTCAGCCTCGATCACGACCTGAAAATCCAAGCTGTTTGAAATCGCGTTTTTGAAGAAAAGCATCTGCTCACGCGCCGGCTTTTCCGCTTGGAAATAACACTCGACCGTAAAAGAGCCGCTCAGTTGGTTGGTGATATCCGTTTCAAGTAAGGCCGAAGC
>CAZTDL010000032.1:0-15641 GCA_964612775.1 uncultured Lentisphaeraceae bacterium | reverse complement strand
CTGATCGAACGTCCACTCGACGCGCACCGACTCCTCGGCCGTGCTCTCCTCGTTCATGCGGCGGTTCATGCAGGTCCAGAGCTTCACGTTCGACGCGCCGAAGAGCGCTTCGCGCTGCGGCCGTTCGCGGAGTTTTTCAGACCATTTGACGAGGTCGCCTTTCCGTGCGGCCTCTTCGCGGTACGCCCGCGCAACATCGCCAAAGGAGGCTTTGCCCAGCAGGCGAATGCGTAACGCCGTCTCGTGCGGCGAAAGATTCATGCCGGGAAGCAAAACCTGCTTTGCCCCAAGCACGGGACACGCGTTGGTCACGCTCTGCAGTTGAAACACCGAGTCGGCGTCGTGCCAAGAAAGCAGCGCCGCCGATCCCGCCTTGAACAGGCCAACCATTTCGGCGTGGCACCCTTCATATTCCGATGTGCGGAAATCGTGCCGGAATGGCACGCCGTTGTCGGACGGAATAAACAGGCCCAAGCGAACGGGAATGAGCACGCCTCCCTTGTCGGCATCGGAAATCCACAGCGCGTTGTCCAGCAGGCGTATGCGTTTCAGTCCCGGCACGTTGCCGACGGTGGAGATTTGCAGCGTCTCGCCGTTCGGCAGCAGTTTAAACCGCACGGTGATCGTCGCATTGCTTACGTCGGGCAAGGCCTGCGTGAGTGCCAGCTCGTTTCGCGGCGCGGAAGCCGGCTGAAAACGATCGAGCGGAAACGTGCGCTCGCCTTTGTCCTGCGCGACGGTGACGGTTCCTAGGCGCGCCTGTCCGGGGTTGCTGGCCCATGCGACGCCGGTACGCTTGTCTGTCAGCGTATAGGCGCCGTTCTGCGGCGATACGCTGAACCGGACCTTGGCGGACTCCAGCGTCAGCGCACACTCTGAGGCCGCCGCGCACCCTGCGCAGCCGACCACCAGTATCCCCGCGGCAAACCGCGGGATCACGGGATGTCTTCCTTTGCCGCTTGACGCGCCGCGCCGACAATCGCATCGGCGATCACCTGCATGCCGCGGTCGCCCGGATGCGCGGCTACGCCCTTGTGCTGATACTCCCGCTCCGACCGCGCGTAGTTCTTTTCGTCCTTGCCGAGTGCGCCGATGTCCAGATAAACGCCGCCGATCTCCCGGCCCGCCGTTTTGAGCGCCTCGTCCTTGGGACCATTCGCCCAGAAACAACTGCGTATGATGATCAGCGGTCGGGTGTCGCTCCTGATGCTTTTCAGAAGGGCTGCGGTTTTCGCCGCGAAAAGGGCTTTGCACGCCGCGTTGGTCAGGGCGGGCACGTTTTCGCCAATAGCCACGACGATCAGGTCAGGCTTGAACGCAACCGTCTCTTTCACCAGCGCGGCTGTGTCGTATGTGCCATACTGACGTTCGAACGTGGCGATGTTCCTTACCAGCGTCTGCGGCACGGAACCGTCCTTCTTGGGCAAGGCTTTTGCGACCCGATGGACGTAGTCTTTGTCAGCCGAACTGGCCGCCATACCCCAATTGCCGGCCCAGCCGATGTCGCTCTTGGGGCCGTGCAACGTGATGCTGTTGCCCAGAAACAGGATCCTTTGAAACTCTCCTGCCTGAATCCAGCCGACACACAACAGCGTCCATACGAATGCAAACACTTTCATGGTTGACTCCTCGACTCGGGTCGATTCCGTTTAGACCTTCAACGTATATCCCTTGCGATAGTGCGGTTCGACCATCGCGTTTGCCGCGTCGCAGTTCTTGAAACGCAGTCCATCGCAGTCCCACTCCAGCCGAATGTTGGGATTGCGGACCGCGATCGCGCCGAGTGCCGCATTTTCGGCAACATATCCGGCGGTTTCAAACGGGTTGTTGGACTTGCGTCCGATTTTGATGGCCGTTACGAAGTCTTCGAAGTGACTGCCGATCTGGGTCATCCAGAAGTTTGGCTTCGTTTTCTCTTCATCCTTGATGTCGCGAATCATCTTGCGCATCTCGGTTTCAGGTATCACGCGGCAACCGTCTGCGCCGTGCGACCCGTATTTAAGGGCGTTTTTGCTGCCGTATACAACCGCTCCCGCGTTCCATTGTCCGGGAATGATCCTGTTTCCCAGCTCACGACCCTCTTCCAGCATGGGGGGGCGGGGCACCTCGTTGCAGAACTCACCGTCGTGCCATAGAATCGTCATTGTTTTGCCGTTCGCCAAATCGTATTCGTAACGGATACGAGAGGCGTTCGGGAACGCCATGCGATCACGAACGGGATCCCAGTCGGGGGTGATTTCTGCGGTGATTCGGTTAGGACTGCGCAGGTTCAGCGCGTCGTAAATGGGATCCAGCAGATGGCAGCCCCAGTCGCCGGGGTTGCCTGTGCCGAAAGGCGTCCACGCGCGCCAACGATTGGGCGTGAAATAGGGGGAGTAGGCGTGGAACTCGGAAGGACCGATCCAGCGGTCCCAGTTGAGCCCGTCGGGAATCTTTTCGACCTTGGCCAATTCCGGAATTTTACTTTTGGAATCCATCACGCGCATCGTCGTCCACGTGTGTACCTCACGGATTTCTCCGAGCAATCCTTTCCGAACCCATGACTTAAAAGTCTGATGGCTCGCGAAGGAATGTCCCTGGTTACCCATTTGCGTGACGACGTTGTATTTCTTCGCCGCATCCATCAACGTGCGGATTTCCCGCACCGTGCGGGCGACGGGTTTCTCCGTATAGACATGTTTTCCAAGTTGCATGGCCTCCAGCGTGGGCAGCGCATGCCAATGGTCGGGCGTGGCCACCAGAACGGCGTCGAACGACTTTCCGAACTTGTCGTACATCTCGCGGTAGTCTTCGTACGTCTTCACGTCCGGCAAGAACTGCTTGGTGGCGGCGATACTGCGCGGATCGACATCGGAAACGGCAACGACCTTGCCCCAATCGCCAAGACCTTTGAGGTCGCTTCGGCCTTGTCCACCGACGCCGACAGCGGCGAAAAGCACGGTTTCACTGGGGGGCGTTTCTCCGCTGCCGGCCAAAAGACGACGAGGCAGAATGGTAAATGCGCCTGCCGCTCCGGCGGCCTGTAAGAATGAACGACGGGTAACGCTTGTCTTCATAAGATCCCCTCCGAAAAAACTGGAATTTAATTTTTCATAAGTTTAACACCCTGGGCCGTCAAAAGCTTGTAAACCTAAGAAGAATATGTGTACACAATCCGCACAAGAAGGGGAGGTGTCAATGTGGTGAGCGGACGGAACGATTGCGCTTGCTTGAGCGCGTGAGTCCAAGAAGCAATTGACAAGTCATCATAATTTGGCAACATGTGTCACCTGAGCACGACTTTCGTGCGGATCGGAAATCCCAAAGGAATATGGATTCTCGAACCGTTTCTCATCAGAGTGGCTTGCCGGGGCAAATCGTTCTGGGCCTGATATGTCTTGGGGACAAGATGCGTGTCATCAGGGAAATTTGCAGGTGCCTTTTTGCGTCGGTTAGCGGAACGCAGAATGACATGGACGGGCATTCTAATGGAACTAGACATCCGACTGAGTTGCGAAAACATTGATTGGTCGATGGTCGCAGCGACACTGCAGGCCGTTGGCATGGCACATCATGCGCCTGTTGTGCATAAAAGGGCTTTCGAGGCTAGCCACACGACCGTTTTTGTTTTTCATGCGAAAGAACTGCTAGGCTTTGGGCGAGCGTTGTCCGATGGCGAATACCAGGCCGCCATTTACGACGTGGCCGTTCATCCGACGGCTCAGGGAAAGGGCATCGGAAAACTTATCATTGAGAATATTTTAAATCGCATACCGACGTGCAACGTCATTCTCTATGCAGCACCCGGGAAGGAGGGGTTTTACCGTCGACTCGCATTCCGAAGACTGAAAACCGGGATGGCCTTGTTTACGGATCCTACTGGGATGGCCGACAAAAGGTTCACTGAATAGATGGCTGCGTCATGTGTGCTGGAACTAGGGGCTGGATACGGCGTGAGACTGCCGGGATTCAATTCCCTTTTCCGCAGACGTTATCACAATGAAAAAACGGGCGTTCGGGACGCGCTGCTGCGCGAATCGGACGCCCGTTTTTCAATTGGGTCATCGCTGAGAGACGGCTTATTTCATCTGCTTGATGCGCATATTGCGGAACTGGATTTTCATCGGCGGTCCGGGGTGCATCTGCAGGGTGATGCAGCCGCTCTTGGGCATCATGTCGGGCCGGTTATCCGTCAGCTCGCACGTTTTCATATCGTTGACTAAAAGGGTGACCGTTGGCCCTTTGGCGATGATGGTGTATTCATTCCAGTCGTCTTTTTTGAACACCTTGTCGCCGAGTTCTTTGGCATCGGCGAAGCGTTCGACCGTCTTCTTGCCGTCTGCCGCGATGGTGACTTTGGCACCCCGCTCTCCGACGAGGTGCTGCTTGGGATGATAGAGATAACCGACGTAGTTGCCGCCGCCGTTCATGTCGGCCTGATAGCCGCTGTCACCGAATTCTTGGTCGCGCGTACGGATTTGGATGCCTGAGTTGGCCTCGGGGCTTAGTTTGAATTCGCAACGCATCTCAAAGTCGCCCGGCTGACCGCCGGTCCAGATGAGATGGCACTGCTTTTTACACACTTTCTCAAGGGAACTTTGCGCCTGCAGAATGCCGTCTTTCACTTGCCAGAAACCGTCGCCGCCCTTCCATTCTTTCAGGTCGATGCCGTTAAACATCGGCTTGAAGCCCAGTTCATCGATCTGGCGGCGTGTGACGGTGAGGGCCGCCGCAAGGAAGGCCTTATCCTCGTTGCGGGTCGCCCAAGATTGAGCCTGTTCCAGGCGTGCAACCTGTTTTTCCGCGGGGATGGTAAAGCTTAGCTCTAGCTGACGCACGAAACCGCGCAAAGAAAGGATTTTGAGCCGGTCCGTGGGCGCGTTTTGGGAGAAGAAAGCCGCATCCTCGAGCGCTTCCGGCGTTTTCCATTCGGCGAGCGCACGGATCGCGGCTTCGCGCAGCGCGGCGTCGGACGTCTGTGCGCCGGCGGCACGTGCGATCAGGAGCCCTTGGTCGTTCGCGAGCCATGTCAGCACTTTGAAGAGCGCGAGTTTTTCGGGTCCCTTCGCTGCGTCATAGGCGGCCTTGATAGGATTCATCGCCACGGGCAGCAGGGTTTCGCCGCTCAGATGGACGGAATCGTTCTCCCGCACTTGGACGCTTTTTTCAACTCCGTCAAAGAGGTAAACCATGCGAAGCATTTTCGGTTTGCCCGGTGCGGGGTCCTCGCTGAATCCGTCCCACTTGCAGAGGCGGCCCGAGGATTGGATGGTGATGGATCCGGCGTCTACGAGCTTCTGGACGTTGACGGCGACATCTTTGGTGAGATTGTTCTCGAAGTTGCCATAGCTTGCGCTTTTGATGACGGTTTTGCCTGCGCGAGGGCGCGCATAACGAGTGCAGAGAGAGGAAAGCGCACGGATGGCGGTTTCGCTTTCGGGGGTCTTCGCGATAACGGCCAACAGCGCGGGAATCTCTTTGTCCGAGCCGAGGTCCCCCACGCCCTTTACGGCGGCCTCGATGATTTTGGCATCGGCGTCGGACGTAAGCTTCACCATGGAAGGGACCGCCACGGCCATGCGGCGGCGCAAGGCCATGTCGATGCCTGCCAAACGGGTGTCCGCAAGGCCGTCGGCCATCATGGCCAGCACGGCGTCATCTGCGGCTTTGCCCGCGAAGCCCATGATTTCGTTCTTGGCGCCCTCGGCGATGACGGGATCCTCATTCTTGGCCAAGACCAGCAACGGGGGCATGGCGGCCGGATCGTTAAGCGCCGCGAGCGCGGCGGCGGCGGCGAGACTGCTGGCCGGACAGGCGGCGTTTTTGCCCATGGCGAGCGCCGACAGCGCCGGGACGGCGGCTTTGTCGCCGCGTTGGCCAAGAACCGTGGCCAAGCGCGTTTGGACCGTCGGCTTTTTCGCGAGCGCGGCGGCGAAAGCGGCGGTCGCTTTGTCGCATTTCGGGAAATCCAGTACGGTACGCAAAGCCGCGTTCACGGTGTCGGTGTCCGTGCTTGCGATAGCTTCTTCCCAAAGCGTCATGCCCGTTTTCCCCGACGCGACGATTTCACCGCGCAGGGCCGCGAGACGGATGCTCGGACAGACGTTGTCCTTGGTGTTGCGGATGTCGGCGTAATAGGCCGCCGCTTTTTTGGGGTCGATGCACGCGACTTTTCCCGCGCCGTTCAGATAGGCCGCCGCGACGCAGGGACACTTGCCGAGGCCGGTCTTAAGCGCGTCCATCGCTGCGGGGGTGGCGAGTTTGCCCAATGCCTGCACGGCCGCCGCCGCGACGGACTTGTCGCTGTCGAGCATCCGTCCGCTCAGAATGGATACCGGACGCGCGTAACGGCTGCCGCCGACGAGCGAGGCCCACCAGCTCCGGCGGGTTTGTGCCGAATTAAGATTGCCCAATGACTGGAGAACGCCCGCCAACGCCGGGCCTTTGAGCCGTTCGGCCGCCTCGCAAAGGGTCGTTTCGACGGCCGGATCGGGGATCATTTCCAGCCCGTAGCGCGCGGCGTGCCGGAGTACCGGTTTCTCGTTCGCGAGGAGTGCGGAGAGGGGGGCCATGGCCGCCTTGGTACCGCACCAGCCGAGGTTTTGGCAGGCGGTGACCTTGTCGTTGTCGGAGGTGTCCGCTTTCTGCAGAACCTCTATCAACTTTCCTTCATTCAACAGAATTGAGGCGTCCAGTGCACTTCGTGCGGATAGCGCGAGGAGCATGGACATAAAGAATAATAAGCTTCTTTTCATTGTTTTATCCTTGTTAAGTTTGGACATAATCGATTTTCGTTTGTCGCAAGCCGCGGCCCGCCGGTCGTCAACGGCCGTGTTCGACACGGCAACGCGTTGTGACGAAGTCATAAACGGCGCTCGACGGTTCCCGAGTGCGATTAAACGATTTGCCAGCCTTCGCGGGCGGAGCGTGAACGGAAACGGTTGGCCTGCTCGTCGTTGACGAACTCCTCTTTAACGGGATCCCATGTGAGATCGCGTTTAAGCCACTGGGCGATATTCGCACAATGTACCGTGCTCATGGAACGGTGCATGAGGTTGGGGTTCGCTACCGTGACCGTGCGGTTCTTAATGCATTTGAAGAAGTCGTTCATCGTTCCGACCATATGCCCCGTACGGGTGATATAGTCTTGAAGAATTTTGTTGTAGTCGGCCAGCATCGCCGGATTGGAAACCTCCGGACGGGCGTAACCATCGGCGCAGGCGCACCAGCCCTCGCTGCCGACGTAGCGGACACCGCAGGTGCCGCGCCATCCTTCCTGCTTTTGGATCATCTTCACGCCGTTGGCAAAGGTCATGACCATGCCGTCCGCAGTCGGATTCGGGACGTACGGGTAGTGGACGGGAGAGGTGTTCTGCATGCCGAGCGCGTCGTGGCATTGCGCGAAGGTGTGCGAACCCCACTCGCCGATGACGCTGGTATAGAAATATCATGCTGGGCGTGCCAGCCGCCGCGCGTGTATTGAATGTTAAAGGGACGCCAGGCGCAGGGACCGAGCCAACGGTCCCAATCGATTTCCTGCGGATCCGGAAGAGGCTGTTCCGGCAACCATTCGCGGTTCATGTTGACGTTGCCCCACGGCGCGAGATGCGCGTAGACGGTCTTGACCTCGCCTAGACGCCCCAGCCGCAATAACTCGTTGCAGACGATGAAATTCGCCTCGCTCAGACGCTGCATGCCGGCCTGATAGACACGGCCGTACTGCTTGGCGGTCTTGACGACGGCCTGTCCCTCGGCGATGGTCATCGACGCCGGCTTTTCGGTATAGACGTCTTTGCCCGCACGCATGGCGCGAATGGAAACGGTCGCATGCAGACGGTCACTGGTGGCGGTGAGGATCGCATCGATGTCGGGACGCGCCAACACGTCCATCATCTCGATGTAGGTCTTGCAATCGGTGTTTCCGTAATTCGCGTCTGTCATGGCCTTAATGGCGTCGCGACGCTCGCGGCGGACATCGCAAATGGCGACGAACTGCGCCTGTGGGTCAGGCAGGATCCAGTTGCGCAAGTCTCCGGTGCCACGGCCCCCCAAGCCGATGCCGGCCATCACGATGCGATTGCTGGGTGCCACTTTTCCGTCAAGCCCCAACGCCGATGCGGGAATAATGCATGGCATCGCGACAGCTCCGCCGGCTGCGGCGACTCGTTTAAGAAACTGACGGCGGCTGACGGTTCCGCCCCTTCCCTGTTGCCCATTCTCTGGCGACCGACTATTCATGTGCGACTCCCCTTTTTCATGCTGACGCCGAGCCTCGATTAAGGCCGACGCAGCACATTCTTCAATAACGGATTATTTAGAATACGTCATAACTCTACGCTTTCTCTCTCATGGCGTCTTGTAAAGCAATCCTTAAAATGTGTATACTATCCGCATGAATCCGAAAACGTTACAAAAACGCTTTCTCGCGCAAGTCGGTGAATTGGCCACGATTCATAAGCTCATTGACCTCTTGCCGGATGTGGGTTTCTTCATGAAGGACAGTCAAGGCCGTTTCATGTTGAACAACCTGCGTGCCTGTCAATTCTGTAACGCCGACAATGAGTTACAGACGATCGGTAAAACGGATTATGATTTCTTTTCGAAAGATCGCGCCGATTTTTATGTCAAGGGTGATCAGGAGGTGATGTCCACCGGTGTTCCTGTGGTTAACCAAATCGCGCCTGCGCCGGAGCATTCTGACCGGCTGATGGTGCACAGCAAGTTTCCGGTCTACGACAAAAAGGGGAATCCGATCGGCGTGGTCGGCTTTCACCGCATCATCGATGACCTGCGCGACACGCCGCGCTGGCATGGTCGCTTTGCCCAAGTGGTGGCGCATATCCATACGCACTATGGGCAAAACCTTGAGGTGAAAAAGCTGGCCAAGCTCGCCGAGGTTTCGCAAAGTCAAATTGAGCGGCGTTTCAATTGTATCTTCGGCACGACACCTTACGAGTATCTGTTGCGCGTTCGCATTACTGCGGCCCGCACGCTGCTGGAGACCTCCGACCGCACGATCGCGGATATCGCCTGCGAGACGGGATTCTACGACCACAGCCACTTTACCCGCACCTTCAAGCGTATCGTCGGCATCTCTCCCGGCCTCTATCGTAAGAACCACCTCGACAATTCGCTGTAAGGTCCGCACCTCTTCGGGTTTTCCCTTTGGCTGATACTCAGCAGGCGGGTTTCCGCATGTTCAGGACGCGATGGCTGTGAGCGTCTTGCGAAGGACACTCAATAAGGAACGGATGTGCCGCCGCATCTTTTTCATAACGGCTATGCGGGTTTGAACGCAAAGGCTCTTTGTGCCATACTGAAAACGACCTTCACTAAGGAGACGGGGCGATGAAAAAGCAGTATGGTGAGTTAAAGGCGGCTGTGGATAACTATGTGGCGGGGCGGCTTTCGTCGGATGAGCTTAAGCCGTTTCTGGCCCCTTCAGGCATTTATCAGCAGCGGAATGATTTGTTTATGGCGCGTGTCCGGATTACAGGCGGAGAAATCTCGGGGGACTCGCTAATCGGTTTGGCGGACATTGCGGAGTCTTGCGGCGGGTATGCTCATCTGACGTCGCGGCAGGATTTGCAGATCCATAATGTGACGGCTGAACGCATCATGGAGGTCGTGTCGGGGTCGGATAAACTGGGTTTGCCCTTTAAAGGCGGAGGCGGAAACACCTACCGTAATATGATCGCCAGTGCCGATAGCGGCTTTTCGGTCTCGTGCGCATTCGACGTTTATCCGTATGCCCATGCGATCCATCGCGCGGTATTGAAATATGCAAAGGCCTTCGCGCTGCCTCGTAAACTTAAGATCGGGTTCTTTGCCAAAGAGTCCGAACGGGTTCAAGCCGCGGCTCAAGATTTGGGGTTCGTTGCGCAGGTGCGAGAAGGCCGTCAAGGGTTTACCGTTTATGCGGGCGGCGGCCAGGGCCGCGAGAGCGCGGTCGGCGTCAAGCTGTTCGACTTTCTCGACGGCTCAAACTGTCTGCGGGCCACGCTGGCGCTGGCGGCGCTGTTTTACGATCATGGAGACCGCGCCAATCGCCAGAAGGCTCGTCTGCGGTTCGTGGTGAAACGCTTGGGCGCTGAGGCCTTTTTGCGTCTCTATCTCGGTTATTATGCCGACACGAAAGCGCCGACGTTAAAAATTCCGCCAGAGAAAGATCTTTTGGCGCTCGTTCCGCAACTGAGACGCGGCAAAGGCGGCCCCGCCGCCCAGGGTTTCTCAATCTGGGAGACGATTGCGGTTCAGCCCACGCGTTTCGGGGATGAGGTCAAATCAGTGCGGCTGTATGTTCCGTATGGGAACCTGACCGGTCCGCAGTTGCGCGGTCTCGCTTCGTTGGCCAAGGCGTATTGCCCTGTTCCGTTGAGGCTTCTTGTGACAGAGGATCTGCTTATTCCGATGGTTCATGTGTCCGCGTTGCCCGAGATTTTTGAGCGTTTGCGAGGGGAAACGGATGGGCTGGATTTAACTTTCGGCTCATATAAAGGTCATTTAGCGACGTGCGTCGGTG
Organism: uncultured Lentisphaeraceae bacterium; assembly: GCA_964612775.1. GTDB lineage: Bacteria > Verrucomicrobiota > Kiritimatiellia > RFP12 > UBA1067 > DAOPZC01. The sequence goes on along the minus strand of CAZTDL010000032.1, from coordinate 5,140 downwards.
CGGCCGTTTGCCGGATCGGGATGGTGGATACGCCTTCGGTCGCGGATCGCCTTGCAACGGAGCTTGATCGTTATCTGCCGCCGGATACGCCCGAGAAGCTGCGGCTGCTGCGGCTGGTGACGGATGACCTGCGAATCTCGGGCTGCCCCAACTCGTGCGCATCGCATCATGTCGCCCGTATTGGGATCGGTTGTGTTGCCCAGCGGGTGGATGGGGCGGTTCAGTGTTTGGCCCGTTTGCTGGTCGGTGCCGGCGTGCGGGATGGCGTGCCGTGTTTCTCGGAAGAGCTTGAGCCTGATCGGCTGATTCCGGTCGCCGATTTGGGCAAGAAGGTGCTCGACGAGCTGGCGAAACGCGTGGCCGAGGAAGAAGTCCGGTAATATATGCCTCTGCAGCATTTTCTTCAACTCTTGCCGCATGTCGGTCCTCAACGTGAAAAAGCGCTGCGGGCCGAGGGCTGCGCGTGTTGGGACGATATCCTCAACGCGTCCCATCCGGTGGCGGGTTTCGATATGTTCGCTTGGGATGAGATGCGTGCCGCAGCGGAAAAGGGACGAGAGGCTGTCCTGCGGGGAGAGGCCGCGTACTTTACCGCAAAGCTGCCGGCACTGGAGCAGTGGCGCGTGTTGGCGCAATGGTTCGACCAAGCGTCGTATTTCGATATTGAGACCAACGGGTTGGAGGCGGACAGCATCGTGACGCTGATATGCTGCTTTCACAACAGCCGGCCGTTGCATTTCTTGGCGGGCGAGAACTTGGATGATTTTCTCGATTTGCTTGAGGATGTGAAGGTTCTGGTCTCTTTCAACGGCGCGAGCTTTGACGTGCCGCGCGTGCTCGACCGGTTTCATATTCCCGCGTTGCCGTGTCCGCATGTGGATTTGCGCTGGCTCTGCCACCATGCGGGATGGAAGGGCGGCCTTAAGAAGATCGAACGCGGGCTGGGGCTCCGACGTCCTCCCGATTTGGACGGTTTGGGAGGCGCGGAGGCCGTTTGGCTGTGGCAGGCGTGGTCTGAAAAACAAGACGCGTGCGCGCGTCGCCGGCTGGAGCGTTACTGTTCGGCCGATACCGTGATGCTCAAGATGTTGGCCGGCAGGCTTTGTGAGCAAAAAGGGGTTGCCGTGGCGGTTCCAAATGAGGCCGATGTGTGGAATCTTGTTCATGCGGCTCTGCCTGATTTGGGACGTCCCGCGTGCGACTTGCCGGAACGCGGGGTGAACGTTCAACCTCCTCTGCTCAAACCGAGTCCCGTGCCGGTCGTATCCGCAGATCTCTTCTCGATTACGGAGATGGTCGGCTCGACAACGGGGTTATCGCGTGCCGACAAGCAGTCGCGGCTGCGTGAGCGTTGGCGCCAATACCGAGGTGGCGCGTAATCGCTGTTTGGGTCATCATAGGTGTTCTTTAAAAAGGTTTTCAAGGGAGTCTGCAAGACATGAGACAGTTCGGCGTAGCGGCGGTTCTGGTCGGTGGCGCGATCATGGTGACGGGTGGGCAGAAGTCGGCCGTGGAGTATGTCGATCCGCTGATCGGTACCGAGGGCGCGGGATCGCAGTACGGCGGCGTGTGGCCGGGCGTCGGAATGCCCTTTGCCTCCGTGCAGTGGGTCGGCATGACGCGGCTGACGGAGGTGGGCAGGACAAGTTACAATTTTTCCGACGCCACGCTGCTTGGTTTTGTCGGCACGCGCCAGCCCGCGATTTGGATGGGCGACTACGGTCAGGTCTCGCTCGCGCCGCGCGTGGGCGCGGTCGATGCGGATTTCAAGACGCGTGGTTACCCGTTCTCGCATACGGATGAGATCGCCAAGCCTTGGCTCTACCGTGTCGCCTATGGAACGCGGGAGCAGGGGCTGATTACGACCGAGATGACCGGTACGGAACGCTCGGGGATCTTCCGCATCACGTTTCCGAAAGGCCAAGCCGGACACGTGGTGGTGGACGCTTCGCGCGATTATATCTCAGGCGTATCCGACCTGCGGCCCGCAGACGGATGGATCAAGATCTGCGAGGATGGCCGTACCGTCGAGGGGTGGAACAAGGATCGGTTGGATGCGCGCCATTCGTACGACCTGCCGAATTTCAAGGGGTATTTCGTGATCGAGTTCAGTCGTCCGTTCACCACGTTCGGGACATATACGGGTGACGGGACGCCAGCGGCAAAGGGCCAGTATCAGTCTGTGGTGAAGCAGGCTCGTGCGCGGATGGCGCAGGCCAACCGTGTGGGGGGGTATGTCTGCTTTGCTGTCTCGGACGAGCCGCTCGTGGCGCGTATCGGCACATCATTCATCGGCTTGGATCAAGCCCGTGAGAACTTGAAACGCGAGATTCCCTCAGGAGACTTCGATGCGGCGGTCGCCGCGACGCGGCAGGCGTGGGAATGCCAGTTCGATCGGCTGGCGATTGAAACTCGGGATGAGGCCGTCAAGACGATCTTCTATACGGGGCTTTACCACGCGTTGCTCTATCCTCGAATCTTTTCGGAGTATGGGCGCTACTATAGCGCGTTCGATGACCGGGTGCATGACGGTGTGAGTTATACGTCGTATTCCATGTGGGATACCTATCGTGCCGAACATGCGCTGATCACGCTGGTGGCCTCCGAACGCGTCGACGGCATGATGACTGCGCTGTTGCAGATGTACAAAGAGGGCGGATGGTTGCCGATGTGGCCGAATCCCGGCTATACAGGCATCATGTCCGGCGGACCTGCGGAGATGATTTTGGCCGAGGCGTGGTCCAAGGGCTTCCGCGGCTTCGACGTCAACCTCGCCTACGAGGCGGTGAAGAAGAACGCGACCGTGCCGCAGATCGGCGACGAGGCCTGCGACTGGCGCGACCGCGGCAATTTCGGCCGTACGCCCGAGACGCGCGGAGGACTCGCGTGGTATCAGACACTCGGTTATGTCGCTTGCGACAAGACCAAGGAATCCGTTTCGCGCACGCAGGATTTTTCGCTCAACGATACGGCGGCGGCGATTCTGGCGCGGGCCACGGGGCATTCGGATGACGCTGCGATGTTTACGGCGCGTTCGAAGTCCTATACCAACCTTTGGAATTGCGGGAGCAAACTTTTTTTGCCGCGCAAAGCCGATGGCGCGTTCATTCAGGCGCAGGACGGCCATGATTACTGCGAATGTTCGGCGCAGACTTCGCTTTGGTGTGTGCCGCACGACGCGCTGGGCGTGGCTGCGCTGTTAGGGGGCACCGATGCCTTCGAGGCCCGTTTGGACGATTATTTCAAAACCTTGTTCTTCAAGCCTGAGTGCGGCAACCGGTCCATCCAAGGCAACGAGCCGTCGCACCATACGGCTTATCTCTATAATGCGATCGGTAAACCTTGGAAGACGCAGGCACACGTGCGTGAGATCGCGCAACGGAGCTATAGTACGGACAAGAAGGGCTTCGACGGAAACGAGGACTGCGGCCAGATGTCGGCGTGGTATATTCTGTCCTCGCTGGGCTTCTATCCGCTCAATCCCGCGACCGACGTGTACGAGATCGGCTCGCCGCTGGTGGAGAAGGCGACTCTTAAGATCGGCTCGCCGTATCCGTCGGCAACTTTCACGGTGGCGGCAAGGAACCAGTCGCCGGAAAACAAATACATCCAATCCGTTACGCTCAACGGGAAGCGGCTGAGGAAGCCGCGGTTGTGTCAAAAGGATATTGTGGCGGGCGGCGTGCTTGAGTTCGTGATGGGGCCGCAGCCGAACACGCTGGCTTTCGATAGCTCGGATTAGATGTTTTTTTCGGCCGGTGACGGCATGTCCGCATTGTTTTCGCTACGCCTCATCCTGTTTGAGTGAAGCGTGTCCTGACCGTTGGGGGGGGGGAGTGTGATGGATTCGAGGTTATCGGTTGTTGCTTTTGTTTTGTGCGGGTCTGTCCTCGCATCCGAGCAAGATCCGGCCAGGCATGTCAATCCGTTCATCGGGACACGGGTGGAAGGTCATACGTTTCCCGGCGCGTGTTATCCTTTCGGGATGGTTCAGCCGGGACCTGACAGCGGCACGAACAACCTTCATGCCTGTTCGGGGTACAGCTGGGACGATGAGGTGATACAGGGCTTTTCACAGACGCACTTGAGCGGTACGGGGTGTCCGTGTCTGGGCGATGTGCGGCTGCTGCCGTTCACCGGCGAAGCCGTTCGTCCAAGTTATCTGAGCCGTTATAAGAGGGAATCGCAGGAGGCCAGTCCCGGCTATTACGCCGTGACGCTGGATGATTTCAATGTGCGCGCCGAGATGACCTGCACCCAGCGTTCGGCGATTCATCGGTATACGTACAACGGCGGCGGTCCTGCGCGGCTGTTGGTGGATCTTCAGTACGGGCTGCATGTGCTGTGGCAGGTGAAACGCGACCGGCTGGTCAGTTTCTGCGAGGAACGGTTAGAAGACTCCCAAACGCTCTCCGGGCATCTTTCCAAGCACGGCTGGTTTGATCGCGAGGTTTTCTTCGTGGTGACATTCGATCATCCCGTGAAAACGCATCAGCGGTTCTTTGAAAAAGAGGGCTTCGCGGCACCGCAGTATGTTTTTGACTTCGATTTGAAAAAGGGTGAACAGCTCGGCGTAAAAGTTGCTGTCTCAACGGTCAGCGTTGAAAACGCGAAGAAAAATCTACAGGCCGAGATTCCCGGTTGGGATTTCGACGGCATCCGCAAACAGACCCGCAGCGTTTGGAACCGATACCTCGGACGAATCGCGATCACCGGCACGGACGAGCAAAAGATCAATTTCTACACGGCGCTGTATCACCTGTTCGTTCAGCCATCAAACATCGCAGATGTGAATGGCGAATACCGCGGCGCGGACAACAAGACCGCCGCCGTGGAGCCGGGACGCGCCTATTTCTCGACCTTATCGCTGTGGGATACCTTCCGTGCGGCGCATCCGCTTTACACCGTGATCGCGCCGGAACGGGTAGATGATTTCGTCCGTTCGATGCTGGCTCATTGTCGTGCGGTCGGGTATCTGCCGGTCTGGACGCTCTGGGCAAAGGAGAGCGACGACATGATCGGCAATCATGCTGTTCCTGTCATTGCGGACGCCTATTTCAAAGGGTTCAAGGGCTTCGATCCCGAAGAGGCTTTCGCCGCGATGAAGCGCTCGCTTACCGTGCCTCACAAGAAATCCCCG
>CAZTDL010000031.1:0-15685 GCA_964612775.1 uncultured Lentisphaeraceae bacterium | reverse complement strand
CCACACCGGCATCACCGGTTTTCCAGTTGCACCGCGGCGCAAGAGGAGTACGATTCCGCTGATTCGGCATCACGAGAGGCATCTCGCTTTCGGGCCTTAACCATCCCTGTGGTAAAAATGGCAGCGCGCAACCCGTATCCATAGGTTGGCCTAACAGAATATGTGTCTTTTCAAAACCCGACAAAACGTTAAAATAAGATCCATTGAAAAGGAGGCTGTCATGAAATTCTTTGACGTGTCAACGCGAACACGCGATCAATTCGTGAACATCACCGCCCAGGTGCAGCAGGCCGTACAAATTCTGGGCATCATCGATGGTTCGATTACCGTCTTTGTGCCGCATACCACCTGCGGTCTGACCATTAACGAAAACGCCGATCCGGCCGTCGTATCGGATATGATCCAGCAACTCGACCGCATGGTGCCGCATCGGCAACCGTTCTATGAGCATGCCGAGGGGAACTCCGCCGCGCACATCAAAGCGTCCATGATGGGATGCTCGCTACAGTTGCTCGTGACGTGCGGACATGTCGATCTGGGCGTCTGGCAGGGCATTTATCTCTGCGAATTCGACGGCCCTCGCTCGCGTCGCGTCTGGGTGCAATAGCGTCCGTTCCCCTCAACATTAAACGCGGATACGGAAATCACAAAACGCCTTTGCGTGCAGCAGAAAAGGGTTCGGGGTCTTAAGCCGTGCGGACCGGCCTGAGCGGACGGCACCCCGTTCCGGCACACGGAAACGCCCCCGAAGCGGCCTCAGTTTTTACCCAACGCCGTTCTCAAATACGGCAAATATTGCTTGGTGTAGACAATGATCGACCAGAAGTTCACAAAGATCAGAAACGCCTCGATCACGAAAATCAGCGGTTGAGGAAGGAAGAACGGATGAAGCGAAACGTAGACGTAAATCACGCACGCTGAGGGGAAACTTGCTGCGGTGCGAAATTTTCCCAGCCAGTTCGCGCCGCAATTGGCATTATACAGAGACCCCACCGAACGCAAAAAAGTTACCCACTGGTCACGCAAAATATAGAGCACGGTAAAAACCAACATCACCAGCGCATGGATCGCTTCGTCCGGCTGACGGCCGAGCAGCCAGAGCAAGGTCGGGAAAACAACCAGATAAAACACCTTGTCCATCAGCGGATCCGCCATCGCGCCAAACTTGCTGGCCACATTCCATTTGCGCGCCAGTTTGCCGTCGTAGAGATCGGTCAACGAGGCGATCACCAGCGAAACGGTCGCCGCAACCGCCAATTTCCACGAGGGCGAATACGCGTGAATGATCGCAAGCGCCATAAAAAGGACCACAAAAGGCACACGCCCAAAGGTGACAGCGTTCACAACCAGTCGTTTCGTTTTATCGTCCATTGCGTTTATCAAACCATAACCGGTGCGTTTTGGGAACAAAAAAGTACCCAGGGCGGAATCAGACTAAGACGCAACCCGAGGGAAACAGGTTTGGCATGACGATCCTGTCATTCCCGCACACGCGCAAGCTGATGAATCCTTTCTTTTTTGAATCGCCGTTATCATGAACGCCTGCCGCCCCGGTCCCGGCTCCGCATTGGCTTACACCGCGATCCCGCGCTTCTCAACGCTCGATCAGCGCCTTCATTTCGGGCGTGATGACCAGGATATCAAAGTCCTTGAACCACATTTCGACGTTTGCGCCGCCGTGCAGCTGCAAACCGACCTTGCCGCTCTTCTCGCAGAGCGGGTCGACGATGTCGACCGTCCGCTGGCCGTTCAGGATTTCCACGATCCGGTCGCCACAGACCGCCGTGCAAGTCGTATTCCAACCCTTGGGATTGCGGACCTTGGCGATAAACTCGTCATCCCGCGCAACCCAGCCGCGGCCCTTGGTCTTGTCGCCCGCCGTATGCCAGAGCGCGGAATCTTTTTCGTTGCCAGCGATCTCGTTCTGGAAGCCCTTGAGCAACCATGGCGTGTTCACTTCTTCCGTGCGGAAGTAGAGCGCGCTGTTGCCGCCGAAGAGCTGATAGCTCACACGGACGATAAAGTCATTGAAGTTCTTGTCCGAAACGACCAGCCCGTCGCGTTTCTCGTCCGCCTGGTGCTTGCCGACCAGATGCCCGTCGGCGTCATTGAACGACCAGTTATCCGGCAATACAAAGCGCGCATCCTTCAAAGAATACTTGCCATCCGCACCTTTCGCGAAGAAAGACGACCACTGGCTAATCCCCAGCTCTTTGATGCGAATGTTGCGCCAGCGAGCGCAGACTTTGCCGTCGGGATTCTTGGTCGCATGCACCTGCAATCCGATGAAACCCGAGAGGGCTTCTCCGTCAAAGATGTTGACGACCGGAACATCGTTCAGCCAAGTGCGGATGGAGGGGCCGACGCACTGTATCTCCATCCTGTTCCAATCGCCCTTCTTGTAGGAGGCAGAGGAAAGCGCCAGCGTCCCCGTGGGGGTGTTGTCCAGCCAAATCCGACCGAACTTGAAACCGCGGCGGCCTTCGTCGTAAATGCGCGCAACCCGATCGGATTCACCCGCGATTTCGGATTGATAGCCGAAAACCGTTTCCGATTTGTCGGGGTTCGACCTCACCGCAGAACGGAATTGAACGCCTGAGTTACCGCCTTCCAATTTGAATTCCAGCCGTAAAATAAAATCACCGTAGGTCTTCTCACTGCAGAGGAATGTGTTCCGCTTGCTATCCGCGGTACGGCCAGCGATCGTGCCGTCTTCAACTCGGTAAGTTGACTCGCCGCCGTGCCGCGTCCAACCGTTCAACGTTTGGCCGTCGAACAGCGAAACGAAGCCCTCCTCAACACCCTGAGCAAACGCCGATGTCCCCGACAGAAGGGCTAACAGAAGTCCCCCGAAAACGATCCTGTTTTTCATATGTTTCCTCTTGATTGATTCCCTGAAAGGAAAGGCTGATTTAATGGATAACCGGGAAGAGGAAGAGGCGTCTTATCCGCCCCGCATCCTCCTTCTCCGCAATCTTATCTCATCAGTCCACGCCTCCCGCGCGTTTTTACTTCAAACTCATTCAAAGTTGCTATCCGACTTCTGGGCAACGTATGCCATACATGCCAACCCGCAGACCGTCATGTTTGCGTAAAGTGTAAACACCGCGTGAACAAACGGCAAGACCCAATATTTCCGGATTCGTGTTCAGACCAGAACGCAAGAGTGCGTTGCGGCGGAATGTTTCTCCACCGTCGCATCAATGCCGCGCCTATAAAATAGGCTTGATTTACGCAGTCCGAAAAAACAAGCGCCATTCGAAACGTTCCGCTCAGATACCGTCAGTCCGTAACTCCACAGTAACGGGGCCGTCGTTCAGCAACCGCACCTTCATATCCGCGCCGAAAACACCGGTCCTTACGCGGTCTTCGCCGAGGGTCGCCCGCAACTGCCCCACCAACGCCGCGTAGAGCGGTTCGGCCTGTTCGGGACGGGCCGCGTCCGTGAAGCTTGGGCGATTGCCTTTCCTCGCGTCGGCATAAAGCGTAAACTGCGAGACAACGATCACGGAACCGTTGACATCCACCACCGACTTGTTCATCCGGCCCTGCCCGTCTTCAAAAATCCGCAAAACCGGTATTTTACGCGCCAGCCAAGCCACATCTTCGAGTCCGTCGTCGTGTGTGATGCCGAGGAGAATCAAGAACCCCTGCCCGATCTCCGCAACCCGCTCACCCTTCACTTCGACCGAGGCCTCGGAAACTCTCTGTATCCATGCTTTCATTGAAGGTGCTCTTGCGCTGAACGCTCAATCCCGCTCAACGCATTCATTCGATCATTTTCCACACGCGCAACAACTCTGACACGCGCCACGCCTGCGCGGCGCAACCTCGTGCCGTGTGCGGCGCATCGCCATCGCAAATCTCGGGCATGTGGCAGAGACAACCGCGGTTCAGATGTTCTACCGCCGAGCTCAGAAGCGAAAGACCGGACGTGCGCGCAGCCCGCCCATACACTTTATTCAGCGCTTCGACGTACAACGGAAATTGCCAACTCCACGCCGTGCCGTTGTGATACGCCGGTTTGCGATGGGTGTCCTCGTCCCCCAAGTAATGCCCCTGATAGGGATTATGGGGATCGTTCAGCAAGATATCATCCCGCCACACGGACATATCCGCCCGCACAGGACGATCGGCCGCGCTCCGAATCGCCCCCGGCACGAGCAGACATTCGCAGGCGCGGAGAATGGAACGCTCCAACGCCGGATCGAGCGGAACGCCAAGCGTGATGGTCAGCAACTGGTTGGGACGCAACACATCCTCTTTCTCGGCTTTCGAGGCAGGAACGCCCGAACGCGCGCGCAGACAATCGGCCAGCCAGCCTTCTTTGACGACGAAGTACTTTGCCAGCGACAGCGAGGCCTTTTCCGCCAAAGCACCCCAAGCCGCATCGATCTTGCGCGCGACCAATCGAAGACTGGCAACCCAAAGGGCCTGTATTTCTACCGGATACCCCTCGCGAGGCGTCGCAGCGGGATAATTCGTATCCATCCACGTATAATGCGGCGGACTATAAATGAGCCCGCTCTCAGGATCCATACGGATACCGTTCGGCATACCGTCACGCATATGCGTGAGGATCGACACCAGCACATCACGCAACGGACGGGCACCGCAGAGCGCATCAAGCACGGCATGCTCATCCGTCGCATCGATCAGATCCCCCGCCGCGACACAGAACCAGAGCGGCGCATCGCTGGTCTCGCGATTGGCGTCATCATTACCGCGGATCATATTAGGGAGTGTCCCCAGACGCTCAAACCGCCCGAACTCCTTCAGAATCGCAAGGGCTTCATCGTGACGTCCATCGGCGATCAATCCGCGTAGCGCAATCAGCGTATCACGTCCCCAGTCCAAGAACCACGGATAGCCCGCGATGACGGTACGCAACGCATCGCGTTTCACCACGTAAAGTGACAACGCCCGCGACAACGCGTCGGGAACCGTCAACATCGATTCTTTTTTGAGTGACGTCGCAAGGCGTTTCGCCTCTTCCGCCGAGGCCCTTACAGGCGCTTGGCCAACATCCTGCGGCCAAGCGTCCCGCCGTGAGGCGGTCAACACCGCCTGTTGCGAGCCTGCCAACGACAAGTCGAACCATCCCGGACTAAAAAGGTCACCGTTATTCTCAAGGCCGCGCTCCTTTTCTTCGGGATGCGCAACCATGTAGTTCCACTCGCATTCGTGGTGATAACAACCCAAGTCGGTTTCTATCCCGAGCGTTTCTCCGGTAACCGGCGTAAAGGTAAAACCGTTGGCCGCCGGATGCACGGCGGCAGGCCAAGCGTTCTCGGGACCGAGAAAGGCTTTGGTTTTATGGTGGAAGTTGCGCCATTCGATATCGGGGCGAAGCACCACCGTCACCGCATCCTGCGGATCCAAGCCCCCCTGCTTGTTATGCCGCGCGATCACAAGACGCACGCGGTTGACACCGCGCGCAATCTCCAAACGGAAGGTCAGCGGCACCCATCGGCCCATACCGCACGGCACTTTGAAAGACCATTCGGCAAAACATCCTTCCGGATCGGCTTCAAAATGCGCGAGGCACGTCTTGTTGATCTCCTGCGAATAACCGCGATATCGCAGCCATGTGCGGCAGCGCGTCCAGAAAATCATCTTGTCAACCGGCACCCGCGCATCGGGATTTGCGGCCAAAAGGCAGTCATATTGGCTGCGGATTTCGCCCCACGCCGCACGGACCTGCGCCATCGCACCCGCTCCGTTCGAAAGCACCGCACACAGAGCCTCCTCTTCGCGAACCCTCACTCCGCTGGCACGCGTCACCACGCGAGCCGCACCGGCGGGCGGCAGCACCAGCAACGAGGAGCGGTCGCGCCGAACGCCCTTGGGCGTATAAACCGTGGTCAGGATCGTCCGATGTTCAGCACAGACGCCCCCGGAGGCGGACATATAAGGCGCGATCAAAAGAAACGCCCCCCACTGCCCATCATCGAAAAGAACCGCGTCTTCGGTGGCCTGTGTCCTCGCCCCAACGATGATCTCGGCTTTGAAAGGATGCGCGGCGCGCACCAACAAGACATGTCCCTGCGGAATCATCACCTGCCGCCGCGTATCGGACGGCCAAGTCCACACGGTGCGGAATGGCATTTTTTCCGGCGCGCCGGCGCAAAAGGCGTCGGGATCAGCCACCATCGAGGCCCCGAGCGACGCCGGATCTTCGTCGCAGGCGAGCCGCGCATCGGCGCTTTCCCGTGACAATTCCAAACTCACGCGAAGAGCCATCAGATTGCGACGGCGCAAGGCCAATGAGACCGGTTCCCGAACCGCCGTCCCGTGTATCATCGCCTGTTCCAGGCGTGAGAGATCCTGCGCGTCCGGCGTGAGGCAGCAGACGGCACCCGGCCGCACATGCAGTTCGCCGCCGGAAACGAGTTTAAACGTCTCACCGGTCAGCAGATCCCAAACCTCGGAAGCGAAAAAGGCTTTATCGTCCCAATGGACGATCTGCGCATGGACACAATCAAAATTGACGAGAACCAGCAGGCTTCGATGCGCGAGCGTTTCACGCAATACGGCGATCACGGCACCCTCGCCATGATGAATCAAACGCAGATGCGTTCCGGGACCAAAGGCCGGATGCGTGGACAGCAGCGCGTTCAGTCTGGCGAGAGTATCGATCTGATTGCGCGGCGCGTCCCAATTCAGGCTCGACGCCCCATGAACATCGACTTTCTCGGTGGCGAACCATTCCACGCCGTTGGTGATACCGAACCCGCCTTGGTGCGAAAGTAACGCGGAGAGCGCCACCCGCAGACGGGAATAGGTCTCACTCCGCGCCGCCAGCCGGTTGTTGTCATGCGTCTCGGCGAAATGGATCAGCGGACCGCAGCGCTCCGACAAAGGAATCGCACGCGGCAGATACCACTCCATCGCGCTGCGGTCCTCGGTTTGGAACAATTCGGAATACGCCCAGTCGAGATTAGAGTCGGTGAGCAGCGATTCGGTAACCTCGACCTTGCCGCCCAACCCTTCCAGCAGAAAGACCGTGTCGGGATACTCCTCACGCACGCGCGCAACGATATACGTCCAAGTCTCTCCGGGGATCATGTAGCCCGCATCGCATCGGAACCCGTTCGCGCCCTGGCGGCACCAGAAAAGAAAAACTTCCGCCATGTAGGCTCGCAGATGCGGATCGCGATAGTCGAGTTCCACCAAATCCGCCCACGTCACGCCCCACGCGCCGGGTGAAATAAACTCGCCGTCGGACTTGCGACGATACCAATCCGGGTGATGGATCTGCAACGTCGCGGCCCACCCCGTATGGTTCGCCGGCAGATCCATAAAGAGATACCCGGCGCGGCTGTGAACCGCATCGGCGAGTTCGCGAAACTGGTCCAGCGGCGTGGCGCGTTTGTCGAACTCAGCCAAAGAGGGATCAACGGAAAAGAAATCCAATGCGGCAAACGCCGATCCGTAGCGCCCCATGCGTGCATAGGTGACCGGCGTCGGATGAACCGGCAGCAGCTGAATGATTCTGAAACGCAACTTGCCCATTATGTGGTCGAGTTGGCGGATCACAGCGCGAAAAGTGCCCGAAGGCGGAATCACGGTATAACCGAGATGATCCAGATCATGTTCCTTGCCGACAATCTCGGACGTGCGCGGACTATGATGCAGAGCCGCGCCGAACTGACGCACAAAGGCAGTATACATCGTGTTCGCACACGCCGTATGGGCCGGCTCGACTTTGATGCGAATATTATCACCTTCGGGCCATTCCGGAACGTTAGAGCCGTGGGCGAAAAAACAGGCCTTTCCCGAAAAAACACCGACCTGCGTAAGCGGGATGCGCACGGCAAAGACACCCGGCTCGATTTCGCGCATCGCCACATCATGCCAGTCTCGCGCCAACACGGGTTCCCGCGTTTCGGTGCAGCCGATAATCTCCTGCCGACGGATGGGGGCCATGCCAAGATTGGTTCGAAAGACGGCGCGCCCTCGACGTGCCGCGTCGAGCCGCAGCGTGACCTCAAACAAGTCGCCCGCCCATTTCAAATGAAAACTGCCGGGAAGTGGTAGATGATGCATATTTCAGTCAGAACTATGCCGCATTGCTTGGCGCTTGGCAACGCCAAAGTGAATGCGTATACTGACCTTTTTCTATTTGGGATATGATCATGATTTTCTTTGATAAACTGCAACGCGGCACGCCGACAATCTCTTTCGAGTTCTTCCCGCCAAAAACGCCGGAAGGGTGGGCAAAGCTTTATGCCACCCTTGCCGATACGGCGCGCTTAAACGTTGATTTCGTATCCGTTACTTACGGTGCGGGGGGAAGCACGCGCGAGAACACGGTGGACCTGGTCGCCTCCCTTCAGAACAATCTGGGCATCCACGCCATGGCGCATTTGACCTGCATCGGTCATTCGCAAGTGGATCTTTCACGGATTCTCGACAAACTGGCCGCAAAGAAAGTACCCGCCGTTATGGCCTTGCGGGGTGATCCGCCCCAAGGCGAGACGTCTTTCCGACCCCACCCCTATGGTTTTTCTCACGCAAGCGACCTCGTCGGATTCATTAAGGACGGGTGGCCGCAATTCAAAATCGGCTGCGCCGCTTATCCGGAAGGTCACCCTGAATCGTTCGTTGCGGGCAGGCCGCGCACACCTGACCGCGACATCGCGTTCCTCAAACGGAAACAAGATGCCGGCGCGGATTTTGCGGTGACCCAACTCTTCTTCAACAACGCGGTATATTTTGAGTTTGTGGAAAAGGCGCGCGCTGCGGGCGTAACCATGCCGTTGCTGCCCGGAATCATGCCCCTGAGTTCGGCCAAGCAGATCGAACGGTTCATCTCGCTCTCCGGATGCTCAATCCCCGAGACGTTACGCCAAGCCGCCGCCTCTGAAAACGTGGAGGAAGCCGGTTACCTCTTTGCACTGAACCAGTGCCGCGATCTGCTCGCCCGGGGTGCACCCGGCATCCATCTCTATTCGCTCAATCAGTCCGCGCTCTCCGGACGGATCGTCACCGCCCTCCGCAATGAAAAGACCGGGATATAAAAGCCGCTTCTCGCCCTGAAGCGGGTATAGGGCCATAAACAATACCATCTAACTTTGTGGTATATAGCCGCTTTAACGCCATTATGGTGCCTTTTTTAGCCAAAACATCACTTTTTGGGCTGGAATCACAAAAAATATTATGCTATTTTACAGCATTTCTTGGAATGAATTAACCCAACACGAGGCATAAGGATGATAAAACAGCCAGCAAACACTCAACCTGTCTCCGCTTATGCGCAGGCCGGAGTGGATATTGACTCGAAAATGTCTGGCATTGAGATCATCAAGAAGATGGTCGCCACCACCACCACGAAAGGTGTTGTCGGCGGAATCGGAAGTTTTGGGGGGCTCTTTCATTCTCCCGGAAAAGATTTCCTGATCGTCGCAAGTACCGATGGCGTAGGAACTAAGCTCAAAGTGGCGGCCGTCGCGAAGCGCCATGACACCGTGGGTCAAGATATCGTAAATCATTGTGTCAACGATATCCTTGTCCAAGGCGCCACCCCCCTTTTCTTCATGGATTACATCGGTGCCTCGCGTTTCGACACCGCCATTTTTAAAGAAGTGATCTCCGGCCTATGCAAAGCCTGTAAAGAAAACGGGTGCGCCTTGCTCGGCGGCGAGACGGCCGAAATGCCCGGCCTCTATCCGCAAGGCGAATACGATTTGGTCGGGACGATCGTCGGCATGGTCGATAAGAAAAAGCTGATCACCGGCAAAGACATCAAGCCCAACGACGTCATCATCGGACTCGCTTCTGGCGGCCTTCAGACCAACGGCTTTTCGCTCGCCCGCAAGATCATTCTCGATCAATGCGGGTTGACGCCTCAAGACCTGATCCCGGGAACGCGTTATACCGTCACCGAAGCGCTGTTGGCGATTCACCGCAGTTTTCTGAAACCGGTGACCGCGCTGATGGAGAAGGTGCCCATACGCGGCATGGCGCATATCACGGGTGGCGGGTTCGTGGACAACATTCCGCGTGTGCTCCCGGACAATTGCACCGCGGTCATCAACCGAAACAGCTGGAAAGTTCCGACCATCTTCACGTTCATCGAACGTCAGGGAAAGATTGACCACGACGAGATGTACCGCGTCTTCAACATGGGCATAGGGTACGTCATCATCGTACGCCAGAAAGACGCAACCGCGGCGATGTCCCTGCTCTCCAAAATGCATCAGGCGCCAACCCTCATCGGCATGATCGAAAAAGGCCCTAAGAAGGTCATCTATCGCGACTCGTAAGCGACCGTTCGCGCGAATCTTTTTCCGACAAAAAAACACTCCTGCAGTCCAAAGACCGCAGGAGTGTTTTCCGTTATTCCAACGTCATTACTTCTTGGCAGCCTTCTTAACAACCGCCTTCTTAGCAGGAGCAGCCTTCTTAGCAGGTGCTGCCTTCTTAGCAGGAGCTACCTTTGCAGCAACCGCTTTCTTCGCGGGTGCTTTCTTCGCAGGAGCAGCCTTCTTAGCAGGAGCTGCCTTCTTAGCAGGAGCTTTCTTAGCAGGTGCTGCTTTCTTTGCTGTAGCCATTGCGTTATCCTTTCTGTTATAATGAACTCACATAAAACGACATAACGTTACATCATAAGACAATGCAACGAAATGTTGTTTTGTCGTTAATGTAACCATTGTTCTGAGAATTGCAAGAACAGTTTTACAAAAAAGTGAAAAACGTCCTTGATCAAAAAAACGCACATCGAAAACGCATCGTCGAAAAGATCGCCATAATTGACAAATAGGCCAACAAAAAGGCCGTTTTTACGCCTCTTCGTTTTTTTGAAGACGTCGTCGGATGACAAGCAAAAAAATGCGGATCCGCAAATTCGGGGCATAGCGCGACCCCGTTTTCAACGCGACGCGTTCCCTTGCTAAAAAAAATCGTCTTGTTTCCGCCGTCATGTCCGTTAAAATCTGCGGGCATTTGTTCCATACATCGATCTCGTCCTTTTTGATTCTTCAGACGTTATGACTTCCAGAGAAATACAATGCACAGCCTGCGGCGCAAACACGTTGGCCCGCGCGGAGCCCGTATATGAAGGCTTCAAAAAAACCGGCGAGAATTTTATCTGCACGGCCTGCGGCGCGCGTTACGCTTCAGCAGAGGAAACCCCTTTTATTCATACGGACTCGCGCCCGCACGTTTTCACTGCGGCAGACAAGCCGCACCTGCCGGCGATTTTCAGCGATGACGAACGCCGACGCTGCTGCGGCTGGTGTAAACATTTCGTCGTGAACCCCTTCAGCCAGCGCTGCGGCCTCTCAAACAAGGAAACCCAAGCGACAGATCTCTGTGTCCGGTTTGAAAAAAGAGCGGACGACCTTCAAGAAAAGAAACCGGACACCTTATGAAACCTGACACCGCATTCATTGATCTTCTAAACGAGTGGACTCCCGCTCATGTGCAGACGCTCATTCGCTCTCGCACGGAGCGCGACGTCGCCGCCGCGCTGAGCGTATCGGGGCGTTTCGATCCGCATCATCTCGCCGCTTTGGTGTCACCCGCCGCCGAACCTTTCCTTGAACCGTTGGCGCAGCTGTCGGCGAACTGGACACGACAACGCTTCGGCCGGGCCGTCCAATTCTTCGCGCCGCTCTACGTTTCCAACTACTGTTGCAACGGCTGCAAGTATTGCGGTTTTAATCTCAACACTCCCGGCACGGTCCGCCGCGCGCTGACATTGGATGAAGCCGAGACCGAGGCCAATTGTTTGGCCGATCAGGGCATCGGCCACATTTTGCTGGTGGCGGGCGAAGATCTGAAGAATACGCCGCCCGCCTATTTCGCCGAACTGACGCGCCGTATCCGTCGCCGTTTCGCCTCGGTCAACATTGAGATCTATGCGCTCTCACTGGCAGACTACACGTTGCTGGCGAAAGCGGGCGTGGATGGCATGACCATGTTTCAGGAAACGTACAACCCGACCGTTTACGCCGAATACCATCCGAGCGGACCCAAGCGCATTTTCGCGAATCGCATCGACGCCTTCGAACGCGCGGCACAAGCCGGCTTAACCTTCATCGGGCTCGGATCGCTGCTGGGGATCAACGATTGGCGCGAAGAGGCTTTTTACCTGGGCCTGCACGCGTCCTATCTGCAGCGACGCTATTGGCGCGCGTCCGTGGCGATCTCCTTTCCTCGCATGCGCCCGGCCCATGGCGGTAAACCTCCCGCGTTCCCCGTATCGGACGCGAATCTCGTGCAACTCATGAGCGCGTTGCGCACGCAGCTTCCGGATGTGACGATGACGCTCTCCACACGCGAACCGCCCGGCTTCCGCGAGCGTCTCGTGCGCGTGGCCATCAACAAGATATCGGCCGGCGCAAAAACCACACCGGGCGGATACACCGAGAAGACCGCGGCCGAAGCGCAATTCGAGGTTGCCGATCAACGGTCGCTAACCGAAGTCGCCGCCGCCATCACAGCCATGGGCTTCGACCCGGTTATGAAAGACTGGGACCGCGCCTATGTCAGCTGAAAGCAAAGACCGTCTCTGGCAGAACACGTTGGAACGCTTGCGCCAGTTGGACGCCGTATGGGAAAACGGCGACGCACGGCGCGAGGCGCTGAACGCCTGTCGCGACTGGTTGTCCGCGCAAACCTCGCTGGCCCGCCTCGCGGAACTGGCCCGGCTCTTGACGCCGGAAATCACGCGTCAGCAATTCTGGAGCGTGCTCGTGCCGGTGGAACGTCAAGTCGCCCGCTGCAAGGTCACCGATGTGGATATCCTCGACGCCGACCTGCCGCAGGAACAGACGCCGGCCGCATCCATCCTGCCGCTGACCGTCGTGGCGGACTCGCTCCGTTCCGCTTTCAATATCGGCGGGATTTTTCGCACTGCCGAATGCTTCGGCGTGAAGGAGCTGATCCTCTGCGGCTACACGGCGCTGCCCGAACAACCGCAGACGGCACGCGCCGCATTGGGAACGGAACGGCTGGTGCCTTGGCGATACGTTGAGGATATCCGCAGGGCGATTGCCGAGCTTCAAGCGGCGAAGACGCCCTGTTTCGCGTTGGAGACCGTCGCGGACGCGCCGGCTATTGAAACCTTTGACTGGCCCTTTCCCTGTGCGCTGATCTTGGGTAACGAGCGGTTCGGCCTCGCCCCCGACGTCATTCAAGCCTGTGACGGCGTGGTCCGGATTCCGCTTTTCGGCCGCAAAAACTCGCTGAATGTCGTGACCGCCTTTGCGGTCACGGCCCACACCCTCCGACTGCGTCACAACGCGTAGCGTCCGTCACCGGCGACACGCCTCCGTTGGAGACGGAACGGTCCATGAACAGTCTTGTCGCGATCGGCAGGTTGACCAGCGCAAGGATACGGTCAGTTCGTGCTGGCGCGTCGGAACTCCACCTTGCGCAAGATTCGGATCTGGAGATAGGTGAAACCGATCAACGCAACGCCGAGAAACCATGCCATGGTTGTCGCGGTACTGAACCGCAAATTGTTGTACGCCTCTTTCCAAATCGCCAGACTCAACACATTCGTCGCATCGCCCGGGCCACCGAAGGTGAGCAGGAAAATGCTCCCCATACCCTGAAACGCGGCGATAAATGCGCCCACAAAATTAATGACCATCAGCGGCAACAGCTGCGGATACGTGATGTGCCGGAAACGGCTCAGGATACCCGCGCCGTCGATCGCCGCAGCCTCATAATAATCCGGCGGAAGGGCCTGTAGCGCCGCCACGTAAATCAGGCTCGCCATCCCTGCGCCCGCCCATACGCCCGGCAGGATGCAGCACACCATCGCCAACGCCGGATCTTGCAGCCAAGTCTGACGTGACGCGCCGAAAAACCCGAGCAGTTGATTGAGCATGCCGTTCTCCGTGGGATCATACATCAGCTTCCACAGCAGCGCGATCACCAGCGCGCTGGTCAGGTGCGGAAGGAAGTAAAGCGTGCGAAAAAAGATTTTTCCGCGCGGAATCTCCGCGAGCATCAGCGCCAATAACACGGGTGTCAGAAAACCGAGTAAGAGCGTCAGACTCACGTACTCCAGAGTCCGCCCCCACGCCGCCCAAAAGCCGACATCCGTCGCCACCAGGATAAAATTATCCAACCCGGCCCACCGGGTTTCGCCCACGATCTTATATTCCTGAAAAGCCATGACCGCGCCACGGATCAGGGGATAATAGCTCCATACCGCGATCGACACCAATGCCGGCGCCAGCATCAGCCACGGCGTCAAGCCGTGCCGGACACGGCCGGCCACCTCTGAAACCCCGCAAGATCCCGAGGCCTCAAAACCGATAGCCTCGCGCCTCACGCCCCACGTTTTCCGCATCCACACGCACACCAGCGCCACCATCACAACCACGCCGAAAATCACGCGCGCGACCGGACGCTGACGCTCAAGCAAGACCTCCGAAGCTTTGAACATCAAACCCCGATTGGCATCCTCGTTGATGCTTTTCAGCGCAGCCTTAAAATCGAAATCTTCCCCCGTGTCGGCCAGCAGCAGCCCCAGCAAACGACGGTCGATCAAATCCGACACCGCCTGCCAGAAACCCGCGTACGGCTCCGTACGCGACAAAATCTCGCCTTTTTCGATCCGCTCATAATTCTGTCGGATGCCCATAGGCACCTCGGCCAGATATTCATTGAAGCCCAACCGCGTGAGCTCGGTCGGCGTGCACCAGCGGGCGTGTCCCTCCAACACTTTCTGTTTGACAGTCTCGTCCTTCACCGCCTCGCTCGTGAGCTGTTCCACACAGGCCCACACCAGATCCCGTTCAGCTTTAGGCCGGCGCGCCACACCGTCGGTCATGCTGTAGAAATGCTTATGCGCTTGGAACACAGGCTTCATGCCCGGCCTCGCGGCGGGGAACGGCATAATCCCCACCATGTCGGGCGGCAAGTTCAGGTCGCGCGTCAACTGTTCCACCAATTCCGCGCCGGAAAAAAGCGCCACAACCTCGCCTTGCGCGAAAAGCTGAGGCAAGTCTTGCGTCAGGCGAGGCAGCGCACGGACCACGCCTTTAATCACATCCTTTTGATGAAACGCGACCACGCGGCCATCCGCAAGCGTCGTACGGCCCGCGTCAAGCTCCTCTGGCGTCACATCGATCGGCGCTTGGGTCTCCGGATCGCGGATCCACGGCGACCACGTGAGCCGATGAAAGAACGCCGCCGCCTCAAACGCCTCGGACGAATCGAAATTCGCCTGCCACACCCCTTCGACTTTTGAGAGGTCCTCACCCGTGTCCGGTGCGACGAACAGGGTCTCTTCCATCGCAAAGCGGTAAGACTTGCCGGTTTTTGGCGACACCCGCACGTTCACGACGGGCGAACCGCCCGCAGCCTGCATCCAAGGCAGCCATCCCCAAGGGCGGTTCTCGGCGCCAAAGGCGCGCTGGCCACGCTGCATCTTCGCACCCGCGACCTGCTTGCCGGGAAAAGTAAGTCGCTGACACCAGCGATAAAACTCGTCCCATGTCGCCGGGATGTACTCGGGATCCACACCCGCCTGACGCACGAGATCTTTCCTATAGACAATTCCATAATACCAGACACCCGCCCTCGGCACGCCATAGACCTTGCCGTTACGAGTCGCCACGCGCCGCCCGAGCGGCGGCACGTTTTCCCACCCCGGCCACCGGGCCTCGGCATCGCTGATCTGACCGTCTGGACGACTGCCAAAAGCCCAGGCCGGGCGAAA
>CAZTDL010000030.1:0-15746 GCA_964612775.1 uncultured Lentisphaeraceae bacterium | reverse complement strand
GCTCGCGTCCGCTCCCGCCACGTCCGCGAACGCCGGCGTGCCGCAGGCGTGGGCGCTCACGCTCACCCGCGGACCGGAGTCGAAGACGATTCCCGTCTCCGACTTCGCGTCCGTCTCCAACGTGGACGATCCGTCCAACTGGTTCTCGCTCTGGTTCTAAGGAGATATGAAAACGATGAGGTTCAGCAGTTTGTGCGCGGCGACGTTCGCCGCAGTGACGGCGTTCGGGGAGACGGATCCGGCGCGATTCGTCGATCCGTATATCGGGTGTTCCTACAACGGCCACTGCTTCGCGGCGGCGGCGTATCCGCTCGGTCTCGTCCAGGCGGGGCCCGACACCGGCACCGAGTGGTGGAATTACTGCAGCGGCTACCGTTACGCCGACACGAACATCCTCGGCTTCTCGCAGACGCACCTGAGCGGGACCGGCTGCGGCGATCTCGGCGACGTGCTCATCATGCCGTTTACGGGCGAGGTCAGTCTTTCGCGCACGAACTTCGCGAGCGTCTACCGCAAAGAGACACAAACCGCCGAACCCGGCTACTACGCCGTCACGCTTGACGACAACCACGCGAAGGTGGAAATCGCCGCGGCGAAACACTCGGCGATCTACCGGATCGCCTATCAGGGCGGCGATGCGCCGCGGCTCTTCGTCGATCTTCAGCACGGCATCCTCAACTGGACCGTGAAGAATCCCGCGCAGCGCGTGATCAGCTGCGAACTCCGCCGCGAGAGGAACGACACGATCATCGGAACCGTGCGCACGCGGATGTGGGTCGAGCGCACGTATTACTTCGCCCTGAAGTTCGATCATGCGATCCGCGAGTGGACCGACCTTCCCGCGCGCGACCCGCGTGAAAAGGCGCGGCGCTTCGTACTGGGTTTCGATCTGCCCGCAGGCGGCACGCTTTTGGCCAAATTCGCGATTTCCACCAAGTCAGAATCGGGCGCGTTGAAAAATCTCGATGCGGAAATCCCCGCATGGGATTTCTCCGCAGTCCGTTCGGAAACCCGTTCCGCCTGGAACGGCGTGCTGTCCCGGATGACCGCCGAAGGCGACGCGAAGGCGAAGACGACGTTCTACACCTCGCTCTACCATCTCTTCATTCAGCCGAACGATCTCGCGGACGTCGGCGAAGCGCCGCGGTACTCCACGTTCTCCTGCTGGGACACATTCCGCGCGGCGCATCCGCTCTACACGATCATCGCGCCCGAAAAGGTGGACGGCTTCGTAAACTCGATGCTTCTCGACTGGGAAGAACACGGTTTCCTGCCGATCTGGACGCTGTGGGGCGTCGACAACCAGTGCATGATCGGCACGCACTCCGTTCCCGTCATCGTGGACGCCTACCTGAAAGGGTTCCGCGGTTTCGACGCGAAGAAGGCCTACGCCGCAGTCCGGGATTCACTCCGCAACAAGCATGCCAGCCGCGGTTTCGAGCATTGGGACGTGCTCGACAAATACGGCTACTATCCGTTTGATCTCATCCGTACGGAAAGCGTTTCGCGTACGCTTGAGCACGCCTACGACGACTGGTGCGCCGCGCGTTTCGCCGAGGCGCTGGGCGAAAAAGACGACATGGCCTTCTTCGACGACCGTTCCCATAACTGGACGAATGCTTTCGACACCGCGCTCAGTCTCGCGCGCGGGCGCGATTCGACCGGCCACTGGCGTGAGCCGTTCAATCCCTTCAAACTCAACGTCGGCGACCGCGGCGCCGGCGCGAAGGACTTCACGGAGGGCAATTCCTGGCAGTATTCCTGGCACGTGATGCAGCATCCCGAACTTTTTGTGAGCCTCCACGGCGGCAAGGAGAAGTTCGCCGAACACCTCGAAACGCTGTTCAACCTGCCCGAAAAGGCCGAGGGCATGGGTTTCGCGCTCGATGCGACGGGGCTCATCGGACAGTACGCGCACGGAAACGAACCGAGCCATCACACGATCTATTTCTTCCAGTACGCGGGGCGCGGCGACCGCACGGCCGAACTCGTGCGCGAGGTCTGCGACACGTTCTACAGGCCGGAACCCGACGGGCTCTGCGGGAACGACGACTGCGGACAGATGAGCGCCTGGTATCTCTTCAGCGCCATGGGCTTCTACCCGTTCAATCCCTGCGGCGGCGACTACGTTCTCGGCGCGCCGCAGTTCCCGAAGATCACGGTTTCTCTCCCAGCCGGAAAGAAACTCGTGATCATCGCGAAGCATCTTTCGAAAGCCAACAAATACGTGCGCTCCGTCACGTTCAACGGCAAACGCGTCGAGGGCTTCGTCTTCAAACACGCCGATCTGATGGCCGGGGGCGAACTCGTTTTCGACATGCGCGGTCCCGACGAGACCTCGAAAGTGTCTGCCGAACCCGGTGTACGAAAGACGCGCCGTATTGCGGACGGGATGGACGCGAAATGACGGTCACCGTGTGGCGTTTGCCATGCGCCAGGCGCGCATGGTGAGGCCGGTACGCCTCTTGAAAAGCTTTTTCAGAAACGGCGACGATGTATAGCCGCACTGGGACGGGATGGCGTCGATGGCGATGGAGGTGCTCATCAAGAGCCGGCAAGCCATCTCAAACCGCAGCTCGTGGAGTTCATCCAGAATGGAATGTCCGGTGACTTCGCGGAAACGAAGGTCGGCCAGCCGGCGCGAACACTTCATGACAGAGGCGACGTCGTCCACCTTGAACGACGGGTCTCGCATTTTCTCCGACAGATAGACGAGCGCTCGCGAGACGCGCGGATCCGATTGGGCGAAACGCCGGCTTGAACGTCGCCGGACGAAGAGTGCCGGACCGTAAACGAGTTGTTTGGGCGACGTATCGGGCATTCGAATGCGTTCGTCAAGAAGCTCTGCCACCCGGTAACCCGCACGTTCGAAATCGGGCAATACGCTGGAGAGCGGCGGATTCATGTTCTCACAGATGAATTCGTCGTTGTCGATTCCCACGAGCAGGATGTCGTCGGGAATGGTCAACCCGCATCGGTGACAAGCCTGCTCGACGCGCAGGGCGGTGGCATCGTTTGCGGCAAGAATGCCGCAGGGCTTCGGAAGACACGCAAGTTGCGCGGCGATTTCCTCCTCTCGGCGGATCAGGTGGAACTTCCGGCCAGCCTTCCGGACGGCCTCGGCAAGCGCGTTGCGGCGCTCGTCGCACCAGTGGTGGTGGTCCTCGTGCGGAACATAGGCAAAGTCGGCAACGCCGGAAGAAAGGAGTTCGTCAATGGCGGGCTGTGCCGTCGCGGCACAGTCATGCAGGACGCCGGTGATGTCTCCCCCACTGTTCGCGGGATCCTGATCGATGTAGACGACAGGCGTTTCTCCGAAAAGATTCCTCGGCGGACGTCCCGGCGTGGCGGCGCGGTCCACGATACAACCGACGGGACGCCATTGTTCCAACAGGCGTCGCACCGGCCTATCCCGCGTTTTGGCATCTACGCTCTGTACCTGCCACCCCGCTTCGCGGGCGTAGCGGTACACACCCGCGAGCTTGTTTCGCCACGGCGTGCTTCTGGAAATATCGAAGAAAAACAGGATAACGGGAGTCATGACAGAAAGGACTATAGCACAATCCGTTGCCGGATCGGCTGTGTTTTTTTCACAAGATAGGTTGCTTTTTGTTGTCCGATATCTGTTACTTTCCTTATCGCTCTTCTTGAAAAAGCGGAGAAGAAGGAATGTCATTATGAAAATGATTGTTTTCGCACTAGCGATGCTTTCGGCGGAAGCGCTGTATGCGGCCGCACCTGCCGCTCCGGAATTCAAGTTCGCCGGATACATCAACAGTAATTTTGACTTCGCCCTAACGGCACCGACAGACACGGTGACGAGCTGGGAGTTTGAGATCAAGACTGCGGCGGACAACGACTACAGCCCGCTTTATTCGGGCGGAGCGACGTTCATTTATCCCTGGAACAGCTTGGCCTACCCATGTTTTACGATCCCGAGGGCCTGGTTCTCCGGCGCGGCGACCGTTCGCGTCCGCGCGGTGAATTCAGACGGCTCGTCCGACTGGACCTACACGGCCGAGATGTACAAGACCTATTCGCTCAAGGAAAATTTCGTGTACGGCGACATGAACGCCGGCTATACGGGATCCATGTGTTTCGAGGGCCGATTGAACGGGCTGGGCGAGAGTACCGCCGCGAACAAGGGCTGGTTTGGGCAGTCGTTCTCGACTCCGCGACGCATCAAGGCGGTTCGTGCCGTGCCCCGTTTCAACTTTCTCCCGAGGCTGGCGGGCGTGAAAGTGCAAGTCGCTTCGGATGCCGCGTTCACGAACCCGACGACGGTCGCGACATTCGGAACGCCGTCCTCGACGGATGTGAGCGAAATCGTTTTCGAGGAGCCGGTTGAAACGCGGAACATCCGGATTTTACGCGACACCTCCGAATGGCTCGACGCGCTGGGGCTTGAATTCGCCGACGCGGATCAGCCCGAGACCGCGCGTCCCGTGCTGACCGTGCAGGAGAACGCGGCCAAGACGGGATTCGTCCTCGCATGGACGAATCCGCAGGATCTCGATGCCGCGTCTTTCACGGTGGAGCGCAGTGTGAATGACGGCGCCTTCTCCGTGATCGCCTCGGGTCTTCCAGCCGCTACGCTCACGTTGACGAACGCGACGGACATCACCGTCGGCGTGAAGTACAGTTACCGCGTGACGGGTGTTTCAGGACGGCGCTTCTGCGAGGGCGTGCTGTGGACGAGTCAGACGGTGGACGCCGGATTCGTGACGTCGGCGACTTGGACGGGCGCGGGGCCGGACGCGAACTTCGAAACGGCCGGCAATTGGGAAGGCAGTCTTGCGCCGAATCTCGCTTCCGGATTCGTCCAGGTGGCCGTGCCGGAAACCGCGCCCGGACGGACGGCGGTCGTGTCCGGCACGCAGACGGTCTACGGCATCACGTTCGCGGGTGACGGCTTCACGTTCACGCGCGCCGACGCGAACGCACGCCTCGGTATCGGCGCGGGCGGCGTGGCGATCGCCGGGAACGGCGTATACACGAACGACGTGGACATCGCGGTGAACGGGACGCAGGCTTGGACGTTCGACGCTTCAACCGTCGTGCTGAAGGGCGATCTCTTCGGTGACGCCGGCCGGACAGTCACCGTTACGGGGACAAATGCCTTCCGCGCCGCGGGATACGGGCGCGGCGACTACAAGGGCAGCATCACCCTCGGGGCCTCGAAAGCCTTCAAGGTGTTTCTTGAAGGCACGAACATTTTCGGTACCGCGGCCGCCGATCTGTCTGACCGCGTGACGTTCAACACGGTCACGGTCTACCTGAACGGTGTTTCGTTCGCAAAAAGGGCCCAGTTCAATTCCGCCGGCGGTGCCGGCAACGGCTATTGGTATTCCACCGTGGCGGCGACCAACGTTTTCAAGGAACGGCCGATTGTCGACTACCAGCGCATCGGCGGGGCGGTGGCGAGCGGCACGTGTTTCGTCTTCGAGAAAGGGCTCGCCCCGGGAGCTAACTTCACATTCAATTCCGCGCCGAACGATGCCACGATGATTCTCCGGGGAGAGGCCTCGATCATCTCCCAATATCTCAGCTTTATCGGGGACACCGTTATCTTCGAGTGCCCGGACAATTCGCTCGGCAACTTGAACGGCAGCTCTTCGCTGTACGACGTTCGCGCGGACTGGGGATACAACGGCGCCGACAACACCCGGTTCACGTGCCTGAATGACGGGGACACGTTCCGTCTGAACGGACACCCCGCACGGGTCATGTCGCTCTCGATGAAAAGCGCGACGGCGGTCGTGCATTCGGACGAGCCCGCCACGCTCTATGCCGTGCAGTCCCTGGCGGCGGGAGGCTACGTCACCCACGAGATGCTCGGCGATTTCACGGGCTGTGCCGGATTCTCGAAAAGCGGGCCCCAAGACACCGCGATCGTAAAAGCGATGTCCTCCACGGGACGGGTGGAAGTGACGGAGGGAAAATTGGTCTTCTCCGCGAACGGCAGTTGGAAAAACGCGCCGGAGGTAAGGGTGGCCGGAACGGGTGAACTCGTCGTGGAGGCGCGGACGGGGTCGCCGTTCGACAAAAAGGTTGTTTTGGAAGTGGCGGAAGAAGGCAAGCTCTCGCTTGCGGACGGCGTCTCGATTGCCGTGGACCAATTCACGTTCGACGGCAAGACGTATAAGTCCGGCGACGTCTCGAAAACGACGTATCCGTCACTTTTCTCGCCCGATTCGGGATCGGGCTGTATTCACATCATCAGCAGAGGTACCGGGGTGTATATAAGATGAGCATGCTGTTAGCGATCGTCGCCTGTACGGCGATTCAACTTCCGGGCGGGGCGAAACTCGTTTTCCGGGCAGAGGGGCCGAACGCGAAGGTGGCTGTGAGGACGACTCCGGACGGCTGGATGGCCGAGGTGAAGGGCGATGCGACGAACTGCGTCTGCGAAGTGCGCGGGGAACGTCCGGATGGCCTGTACTTCGGGAACGGCTGGTATGTGAAGAAACCGGGACGTTTCGCCGTCGACTGCAACGGACATCGGAACGGCACGCGGTTCGACGGCTTCGACCGCGCGGACGGCTCGTCGCTTGTGATGGCATCGAAGCTCCCGATCAATGAACTCTACGTGAAACCGGAAGAGAAATCTTACGGTATCCGGACCGTGGAGCCGACGACCTTCACCGTGATTAGCGGCAGGAAGGGCGCGTTCGCGTGCGCAATCCGTTTCCGGGATCAATACCTCACGGAGAAGGCCGCCGACGGGGTGAAAGCGAAGGCGGGAAGATTCTGCATCGACGCGTGGAACGGCCAATACGGTCAGCATGCGGACTTTATTGAAGAGGCGGCCGAGAAGTACGGATTGAGGGACGATTTGCTCTTCTATTCCCACAACTGGCAGCGATGGGGTTACGATTACAAACTCCCCGATGTCTGGCCGCCGAATCCGCGTTTCGGAACGAAGGAGGATATATACCGTTGCCTGAAAACGGCGGAAAAGTACGGCTGGGGGTTCGGACTCCACCTGAACACCAGCGATTTCTATGACGACTCCGAGGTGTTCACGTTCGACAACGTCGCTAAGGACGCGAACGGAAAACCGCAGAAGGCGTGGTACAATGCGTTTATGAAAGCGCAGAGTTACCGGATGCTGCCGGATTACGCGCCCGTCTCGATGCGCAGCGTGATGAAGGAGATGAACGACGACGGTTTCAAGCCGGACACGATGTTCGTGGACGTGATCGGAAGCTTTCCTGCGTTTCCCTACTGGGATAAGGATGGGAAACGCCATCCGTCCTCCGCGGCTGTGAAATGCCTTTGCGAGGTTTTCGACGTCATCCGGGACGGGCAGACGAAGGCCTCCGGACGGCAGGCGTACACGTCTTCCGAAGCCGCGGCGGACTTCATGGTCGGCCATCTCGACGGAGGCGACTGCCAGTTCATGGTGCTTGGAACGAAGGGCGGCGAATATCGCTGGATGCGAATCGCCGAAGCGGAGAAGATCGTGAAGGTGCCGTGGTTCGATGCCGTGTGGCACAGCCGCTTTTCCCTGCACGGGGCGGGGTATTCGATCCGCTTCGAAGGCGGACGCGGCGAGGATTGCCACGGTATCGACTCCGATGACTACTTCAGCGTGGAACTGATGACGGGGCACGCGCTCATGACGGACGCGTATTCGCGGGACGTGAAGGACGTCTCGTCCCAGACCGTGCGCGATTTCGACACGCCCCGCGTGATGCGGCAGGTGGTCCGCAGCTACTGGCTCGCGCAACACATCGTACGCGAGATCGCGTTGGACGACATCGCGTCTGTCGAGTTCGCGGGCGGCGACCCCGAACGGCAGATCATCGTCTGGAACGGTGGTATGCGCATCTGTGTGAACCGCGGCAAGGAGGACTGGAGCGTAGACGGAGTCGTCCTCCCGCAGTACGGTTTCCTCGCGCGAAGCGGGAAGACGGGCGCGGAGGCGATGATCGCGCGCTTCGGCAGGCAGGTCGCCGAGTGTTCCTCATATCGCGACGGGAAGAAGCTCGTGCGTTACGTCAACCCGCGCTCTTTCGGCACGGCAAAGCTTCTCCCCTACACGCCGAAGGCGGACGTCTCATTCTCCGCCAATGGAAAGCTGTCCGTTTCCCTCGTCTTCGCGCCATACACGCCTCACGCTTCTCTTGCCACGCAAGTCCCCTATACGATCTCCCTCTGGCTGGCGCGTCCGAAGAACACGGAGAACAACAACACGTTGCCCGACCATCTGCTCGGCACGTTCGATTCGGCCCTGAACGTTCGACCTTCAACGTTCGTCCTTCCGCTTCCGCCGAAAACGGACGGCGAATATGATGTTCTCGTATCGGTGAAGCCGGCGGGGCTTGCTCAGGAAACGAATTTCGACGAAACTCAACGCCTGAAGCTGCTCGGAACCCCGAGCTTCTTCAAACGCTATCATCTCGGGCGCGTAAACGTCGGGAAGAAAACCTTCACGCCGTTCGTGCAGGAAGACGAGCCTCTCTGGCCGCGGCTTTTCGCGCCGGAGGAATCGGTCGATTTCGGATGGATAAAGACGCGCGAGGCGTTCCGCCTCGTCACGGAACCCGGTCGGTCCGACGAAAAGACAATGCTTCCCGGTGTCGGCCAATGAGTTTGTTTTAAGAAAGAGGCGATGATGAGAAGAATCGTTTTTGCGGCCGTCATATTGGCCGGTGCCGCCCAAATTCAGGCGGCTGACCGGATGCCGCTCGGAGACCTGCCGCTCGATTCGATGAGCTACGGACTGGGGAAAAAACCGGTGGTCGGCCGGTCGCTCTGGGACACGCCGATCACGCTCGGCACTAACGTCTACACCCGTGGCGTCGCGACGCACGCCGAAAGCGTGATCGCGTTCCGAACGAACGGCAAGGTGCGCACGTTCGACGCCGTGGTCGGACTCGATGCGGGGATGTTCGAGGCATACAGGCAAAATCCCCGGAAGCGCCTCGAGAGTGTTTCCGTCGTCTTTCGCGTCTATGCCGACGGAAAGAAAGTGGCGGACAGCGGGAAGCTGCGCGTGCAGGACGGCGGGAAGCCGCTTCACGCGGATCTTTCGGGGGCGCGCCTCGTGGTGTTGGAATGTTCTTCCGGCGGCTTCTGGATCGGCTACCGTTACTGCTTCGGCGACTGGGCGCACGCGGCGTTCACCCTTGAAGAAGGCGGTACGCTCGAACCTTGCACGGACGCGGCGGTGGTCGGCCAGCTCGGCATCTTGACGCCTCCCGAAACCTCTGTGCCGCGGATCAACGGCGCGGACGTGTGGGGCGTCCGGCCGGGACATCCCGTCGTTTACCGTCTGCCGGTGTCAGGCGCGAAGCCCGTGAAGACGGCGTGTGCCGGACTGCCGCCGGGCATCCTGTTCGACGCGGAAAAGCGGATCCTCGGCGGCAGGGCACCGGAAAAGCCGGGCGACTACCTGATCGTCTTCACGGCCGAAAACAGTCACGGTCGCGCGACGCGTACCTTGACGCTGAAGGTCGGCGAACGTATCTGCCTCACGCCGCCGATGGGGTGGAACAGCTGGAACGTCTGGGGGGGGAAGGTGACGGATGGCGGCATCCGGGCGGCGGCGCACGCGCTGGATGCGTCAGGTCTCGCCGAACACGGCTGGGCCTATGTGAACATTGACGACTTTTGGCAGATGCGGCCCGAGGAGAAGACCTGCGGCGAACTCATGGGGCATCCGCGCAAACCGGACGGAACGGTCAATCCCAACGGCAACTTCCCGGACATGAAGGCGCTCACCGGTCAGATCCACGCCTATGGTTTCAAGGCGGGAATCTACTCCTCGCCCGGCCGTCTCACCTGCGGCCGCTGCACAGGTTCGCTCGGGTACGAGGCACAGGACGCGAAGACGTGGGCGGACTGGGGATTCGACTACGTGAAGTACGACTGGTGTACCTACTTCGACGTCTTCAACGCCGAGACGAGCGACAAGGGCAGGAAGGCGACGGCCGAAGACTATGCGAAGCCGTATCGGTTGATGTCGAAATGCCTGCGCGCGCAGAACCGCGACATCGTGCATGCCTTCTGCCAGTACGGGATGGGGAACGTGCAGGCGTGGGGCGAGGGGGCGGGCGCGAACGTGTGGCGCAGTTGGGGTGACCTCTTTGACTCCTGGACCTGTCTTATCAATGCGATCGAATCGTACGCGGATGCGTGGAAGTCCACGAAACCGGGTTTCTGGTGCGATCCGGACATGATGGTCGTCGGACGCGTCAACTGCGGGCTGGGGCTTCATCCCACGTACCTCACTCCGAACGAACAGTACACACACGTCTCGCTCTGGTCGATTCTCAACGCGCCGCTTCTGCTCGGGTGCGATCTCGATGCGCTTGACCCGTTCACGAAAAGCCTGCTTGTCAACGACGAGGTGCTCGCTGTCAATCAGGACGCTCTCGGGCGCCAGGCAGGCCGCGTCGCGCACGATGACGGATCCACCGTGTGGTGTCGTCCCCGCGCGAACGGCGACCGCGCCGCGGCGCTGGTGAACTGCCATCCCTTCGCGCGCCGTGTGGCGTTCCGTTTCGCGGACGCGACGCGCGTCGACGCGGCGCTTCCGGGTGCGTGGAAGGTGCGAGACCTCTGGCGGCAGAAAGACCTCGGTGTTTTCGAAGGTGAATTCTCCGCCGAGGTTCCCGCCCATGCGACGGTGTTCGTGCGCCTTTCGCCGTACGTCCGATCCGAAGCGGCGAAATGACAGAACGGCAAGCAGATTTCTAATCGGAGGAGTAAAAGCATGAAAGTGTTGGTTGCAACCGCCGTCGCATTGTCGTTTACAGGGCTTTATGCCTCGCCGGTCGGGGATGCCCTCAAGCCGATCTGTGAATCGGGAAAGGTGCCCGGAATTTGCTCGGTGGTGTGCGATTCGAATGACGTGGTGACCGTCGATTGCGTCGGCTACGCGAACGTTGAGAAGAAAACGCCGATCACGGAGGACACGCTCTTCTGGATCGCGTCCAACACGAAAGCGATCACCGGGGCTCTCGTTCTCACGTACGTGCAGGAGGGAAAGATCGATCTCGACGCGCCGGTTGAACAGTACTTGCCCGAATGGAAAAACATTCAGGTGGCAACGAAGGACGAAAAGGGTCAGGACGTCCTCCGCGCGCCCGCGAAGAAGCCGACGGTCCGGAATCTCATTTCGCACACGGCGAGCCTGCGGTTCCTGCCGGGTGGCACCATCGACTGCCGGCCGATGCGGCTCATGGCGCACCTCGCGGCCACGACGCCGCTTACGCACGAACCGGACACGAAGTACGCCTATTCCAACTGGGGCATCGACTGCGCGATCGCCATCGTCGAGGTTGTCTCCGGGAAACCTTGGGAGAAAGCGCTTCAGGAACGGATTCTCGATCCGCTCGACATGAAAAGCGCCACGTTCTGGCCGATGGAGGACGACGAGCCCGGCGCGAAGCTGGCCACCGCCTACGCGATGAGCACGAACGCGCCGTTCATGACGGCGGTTAAAACGCGCAACATGGAGCATCCGTATTCGTCTCATCACCGCTACGCCGAAGCAGGCGGCGGCTTGTTCATGTCGGCTCCCGACTACATGAAGTTCCTGAAGATGATCCTTGCCGGCGGTAAAACGCCTTCCGGCAAAGTGATTCTCACCCCCCAGGCGATCAAACTTTGGTGCACGAAGCAGACGCCCGCTTGCGAAAAGACCGCCTACGGTTTCGGCCTGTTCTGGAACGAGGAGCAGGGATGCCTCTCCCACGGCGGAGCGTTCAACACGAATGCGGACGTCTACGTGCGGAAGGGCTGCGCGCGCGTCTTTTTCTGGCAGGCTCCCGGCGGCAATGCCGACACGCGTATCGCAAGCAGCCTCTGGTGGCAGGCTTCCCGAACGTTTCTTGAATTCTGATAACGAGGAAGGAAAATAAGCGTGAGAAACACAATGAAGAAATCTCTGTTCGGTCTGTCACTCTTGACGGCGGGCATTCTTTGCGCGGACATCGCGCCGTTCAAGGACAACGAACGCGTGGCGTTCCTCGGGGACTCGATCACCGCGTTCAACCACTACGTGGCGGATGTACAGTTCGCGATGGACCTGCGGCGCGGCGTGAAGGCGCCGACTTTCATGAACTGCGGCACCGCGGGCGACTCCGCCGGCCCGGCGCAGGACCGGATCGACTGCGATCTGATGACGATGAGTCCGGACCGCGTGATCGTGATGCTCGGCATGAACGATGTGGGCTATGACCGCTGGCGCAGCGCGAACCCCTCCCCCGACGAGGTGAGGTTCCGCGAAGACGCGGTGACGAACTTCGGGAAGAACCTGCGCGCGCTCGTCGACAAGCTCCTCGCAAAGGGCTTGAAAGTCGACCTCATGACGCCCTCGCCGTATGACCAGTATTCGAAGGATCTGAAACGCGAGAGCAATGCGTTCTGCAACGAACCCGGTCTCGCGCGCTGCGCGGAGATTGTGCGTCAGCTCGCCGCCGAGAAGAAGCTCGGACTCGTGGAACTCCACGCGCCGATGACGGCCGTCGAGAAAGCGCATCCCGAACTCCACTATTCCGGTGAGGACCGCATCCATCCGAATCTGCCGGGCAACCGGTTCATGGCTGCGGCGATTCTCGCGGCGGCGGGCGAAATCCCCGCGGCCGATGTGACGCCGGCCGGCGCGGAAAAGCTCTTCGCGGTGCCGGAGGGTTCGGACGCGGAGAAATTGTGGACGGCGCTCGGTCCGGTGCGTAAGGAGATGGAGCGCCTCCGCGCGCTTGTCTACTGCGACCGCTTCGTGAAGGGGCTCGGCGCAAAGGTGGATCTCGCGGACATCGGTCCGGCGGCCGCGGCGGTCGAAAAGTGGGCGGACGGCGAACTTTCGCGCTGCAAGGATGCGGCGCGTTGCGAACGCCTTCGGAAAACGCGCATCGACTATCGCGGGAAACGCGTGCAGGTGCCCGAATTCCAGCGCGCGCTCGAAACGCTGCACCGGGAGACCGTGGAGAAATGGGCGCGTGGCCCCGTGTGCGTGACGCCGGGTGCCGATCTTGCGGAGGCGGTGAAGACGGCCCGAACCCGAAAGGAGAAGGTCGTGCTTTTCGCGCCGGGCGACTATTTCCTCGATTCGCCACTCGTGTTCGAGGCGGCGGATTCGGGACTGACGCTCAGGGCTGAGAAGCCGGGAACGGCGTGTCTGCGGGGCGACGTGAAACTGACGAAGTGGGTGTCAGACGGCGACGGCCTTTTCGCGGCCGATGTCCCGGGCGTGAAGGAAGGACGGCACGACACGCGCACGCTCATTGTGAACGGCACGTTCGCTCCTCGTGCGGAGCTGCCCGGCGGAGGCAAACGCCTCCAGCTCACGGACACATGCACGCTTCAGATGCGCAGCGCCATGGAGGGTTTCTGGGATCGGCCGCCGACGGATCGCGAAACGCGGTCGTTCGGCTACAAGCCGGAAGACCTGCCGCAGGGCTTGGACCTTTCGAACGCGGAAGTGCGGATCTTCCATGTGTGGAGCGAATCGCTGGTGGGCATCGCTTCGAATGTGGTCGCGGAAAACCGGATCTGGCTCAAGAAGAACGTTCCGCCGATCGGCATCTGGAACCGCCGGGACTACATCGTCTACAACACGCGGGAGGGTCTGAAGGATCCTGGGCAGTGGTATTTGGACAGGACGCGCGGCAAGGTGGTGTACCGTCCGAAACCGAGCGAGGACATGACGAAGCTGTCCGTTTCCGTGCCCGTGCTGGAAGTGCTTCTTACCGCAAAAGACGTGAAAAACATGACGCTGGACGGACTCGCCTTTACGGGCACGACGCCGCCTCTGATGCGGGCCGGGTTTGCGGGACTCGATCTGCCGGGCGCCGTGCAGTTCTCCGGCTCCAGCGACGGTCTGCGGCTTGAAAATCTCTCGTTCTTCTTCACGGGCGGAACGGCGCTGCAGGTGAACGGTGCGCCGGACGGGCGCGTGGCGGCGTGCCGGTTCACGGACATCGGAGGCGTGGGCGCGCGCGTGAGCGGCGACAGACTCGAATTCGTCTCGAACCGGATCGAACGCGTAGGCGTGCAGTATCCCAGCGCGTGCGGCGCGTCCGTGGGCGGCGAAAAGGCGCACGTGTGGCGGAACACGGTGACGGACGGCCCCTACTGCGGCATTCTTGCCGGCGGCGTGGGTGCCGTCTATGAAGAGAACCGCATCGCCCGCGTGATGCGCCTCCTATCCGATGGCGCGGCGTTCTATGGCGGTTACAACCGCTGCACATTCCGTAACAACGTCATCGAGGATATTAAGACGGTGGATGGCGGCTACGGCGGCAACGGACTCTACAACGACGAAGGCGGCTTTGGGAATCTCTTCGAAGGAAACGTGACGGTGGATGTGCCGAATCCGTTCCACATGCACATGACACGCGGGAATGTGCTGAGGAACAACACGTTCATCATCCACGGCGACGCCACCTTGTCGTTCCAGAACAGTATCGATACGGTCTTTGAGGGTAACCGGGTCTACTACGGCGGAAAATATCGCATCAGTTCACCGGAGGCGATCGCGGTCTGGCAGAGCAACGTTTTCTTCGGCCCGTTCGGCAGCCAGCCGGAGCCGAAACCGAATGTGCCGATACAG
Source organism: uncultured Lentisphaeraceae bacterium (assembly GCA_964612775.1). Taxonomy (GTDB): domain Bacteria; phylum Verrucomicrobiota; class Kiritimatiellia; order RFP12; family UBA1067; genus DAOPZC01. Next base: position 1,180 of record CAZTDL010000030.1, on the reverse strand, counting down.
AAAGAGAAGAAGGTTGAGGTCGGACGGGAGACGCCGGGCGCACGGATCGGTCTCGACCGCACTGCGGAAGGATATAGCCACGGCGGCAGTCCGGTGAACGGCAGCGTGTGGTGGGACGATGATGCGCTGCACGTCCGTTTCAAAATCGTCCACATGTCCGACGAGTCGATCAAGGCGGGAACGTCCTGGGGCGCGGCCGACGGCGTGCAGTTGACGGTGAACGGCAAAACGTTCGACTGTTTTGCGCAAGGCGAGAAGATGAAAGGGCGACCGAATTACGACATCGCTGCGGACATTCCATGGCGGGAGATCGGCCTCGAACCGAAGACGGGGATCGAGATCCCGTTCAACGCGCAAAACTACGTGTCGGCCACAGGAAAATATCGTTATTTTGACGCGCCCGAGCATGTTTCAACGTTCGTTCTGAAAGGACTCGACTGAGCCACACCGGAGGAAGGTGTGCCAGAACTGCGGTGTCATCGGCGCGGGGGTTCCTGTGCGGGAGACACCGGCTGTGAATGATTGGGACTCGTCGTGTCTGGATGTTTATTCAGCGGTTACCGTGATAACGGGATTGTCCGAGACCTAATCCGTCAGGACCGTTTCGGCGCGAGTCGCGTCGTCAAGAAGGAGCGCCTTGGGGTCGGCGTCCACCGGGAACGCCACCACGCCATCCGCAATCGGAATTTCCGTGCGGTTGTTCATGTAATCCGCAAGGGAGGCGCGCTTGGCGTCAGTCGTGATGTGAATGACGCGCGACTTCTCGGCCTCCCACTCCCAGCCCGCGAGAACAACCCCGCGGAAACCGTCTTTCTCGCCCTTGAACCGGTAGAGGTGGAGGGGATGGCGCGAGATGAGACGCCCGTCGGCGTCAAGACCCTGGAAGATCGCGGTCAGGGCCGCGTAGGCCGCATAACCGGCCCGCGGACGGAAACCGGCCGTGATGAGGCCGTAACCGGGTTCGCCGCCCTCCAGCCATCCCGTCGCGCGCAAATTGTACCAGATGTAGTCGCGCGACCCCCACGACCAGGCGTAAAGTGTCTTCGCCCACACCGTTCGCGCCACATCCGACTCTCCGTAACCGAAACTCGTCAGCGCCGTTTCGTTCGAGACCCAGGGTTTCTTCTTCATCCCCGTGCGTTCGCGGAGCGGGAAAAACCGCTTCTGAAGATTCTCGACG
>CAZTDL010000029.1:0-15763 GCA_964612775.1 uncultured Lentisphaeraceae bacterium | reverse complement strand
CGACCCTCGAGAGCGTCTGTGCGGGTCGCATCGCCCCGAACAAGCTCAACGAGGCGGTTGAGACGTGCGCCAAGGCCAAACAGCCGTTGCACGACACGCTCATGACACTTGCGGGCTGGCCTGAAATTCCGTTCGACGGGACTTTGCTGATGTCGCACCAGGACGCGCTCTTCAAGGGCGGAAAAGTTCAGGCGTCGGGCGGTTTTGCGGATCATGTAACCTTCCTCAATCCCGAACTTTGCGCCACGTGCAAGGAACGCACCTGCATCGAGATTTGTTCCGCACAGGCTTTAATGCCCGGCGAGGAGGGCGCGCCCCCCGAGTTCGACCGCGAGAAGTGCATCCACTGCGGCGCCTGCATCTGGAGCTGCACGAAAGCTCTGCCCGGCGATCTTGAACACGCAAACATCGAGTTCGGCGCAGGTTCAGGCGGTCTTCACTCAAACGAAAACTGAGGCGGACAATCTTTCGCGGTCAGCAGAGAAGGACGGACCCTGCGGTCCGTCCTTTATTTTTTGTTTCCGTTCCCGCCGATGTCGCGCAAACAGGCCGACCGCGGAACGCGCCTAGCGAACGGACATCAGCATTCCGCGGCAGATCAGCAGTACACGGCCGGTCGTATTGTTATAGCTGACCGAACGTTTCACACCTAAATTCGTCGAGGCGAATGGTCCCGTCAGACTGCCCGGCGCGCATGTCGCGATCACATACGTCGTGTTACTCTTAAGCAGGTTCGGATCTTGTAACTGAAGACTCAGACCCGTGAGATCCAAACCGCCTTGGACTTTAAGAAGATCGCAGGATTCATCCAAAGCCGTATCCACCAGCAGCGTCCCGCTCAGCGATGTTGCGGAGGCCAGAGTCAACGTGCCGATCACATTCGTCCCGCCCGGAGCAATCGTGCCCGTCACGATGGCGGTGCCGTTGGTGATCACGCCGCTGCCGCTGATTCCGGAAAACGTCTGACGGGTTCCGTTCAGCTCCAGAGTCGCGCCGGAGGCGATCTCCAAAAACGTGCCGTCGGGTAACGTGCCGAACGCAGAGGCGTCGGCGGAGACGAGACGGATGTTGTCGAATGCCGTCGCGGTGTCGCCTCCCGGGGTGGCGACGGTGCCGACAAACCGCAATTCATGGGGACCGACCGTCAGATCGACGTTCGTGGCGAAAGTCGCGAACACGCCGCCGCTGGCAAAGGCGCTGTTGGTCCACGAAGCCACAAGAACATTGTCGATATGCGCGAACACGTTGTCGCTGAGGTGGTTCGGCCGGTTCGCCGCGCTGAACGAAAGCTGATAGGAACCCGCGCGCTGAACGGTCACGGTCTGATACATGTAGGAACCGCCCTGCAGGTAACCGGCCTGGATTCCCTGCGGCGAGATGTTTAACCACGGCGCATTGGTGGGCGAACCGTTACGGGCAATGCCGCTGCCGATGTTGACGCCACCGCTTCCGCTCATCTTCCAACCGCCCGTCATGCCGTCGCTTGTCAGGTAACTCCAATGTTCGCCGGTGGTCAGAGCGGGGCTCTCGAAACCGAAATTGATAATCGTGACGGGCAACGGCGACAGTTGAAGCGTGCCGCCAAGAACGCGGGTCGCGTTGCCGTAGGTGTTCGCGCCGGAAAGCGTCAGGGTACCGGCTCCGGTTTTGACGAGGCTGACGGCACCATCGATGATCCCCGTGAAGTTGGTGGAGGCGTTGTCGCCGCCAACCGTAAGGACGGCATTCGATGAAGAGGAGTTGTAGATCCAGCCTTCGCCGTTCACTTCGCCCACGGTCTGCGTTGCGCCATTCATATCCAAGGCGGCGCTGGAGGCGACGGTCAATCGCGTGCCGACGGGCAACGGCGATGTCGACGGCCACAGTTTCAGCGTACCGTTTGAAACGACCGTGTCGCCGACGTAGGTACAGAACGTGTTGGCGTTGGTGATCAGGAGCGTCAGGGTGTTCGCGCCTGTTTTAGTCAGTCCGCCAGTCGAGGCTCCATCGCGCAGGAAGGGACGCCTGATGGTGACGCCGCCATTTGCCGTGTCGATGACCGCGCCGCCGTCGCGCACATACAGGTTCAACGAACCCGACTGGACACCGAGCCAATCTCCCGACGACAGCGAGGGTGCCTGGCTACTGACGCCCAGCATGCCGCCGTCAAAAAACACGCTGCCGGTCGCGCCGACCGCGCTGTAGATCCGGTCGGTGAGAAGCTTACCGCCGTTCTGCAAATTCAGGACAACGGTGCCCGAGGAGAAGCGTGTCGTCTTCCAATCGGCCGAATGGCTGCCGCTGATGGTGGCGGTCGTATTCGTACCGCCCCAACCGAGCAAGACATCTTTTGCGATATACGATGTGCCGCCGGAAAAATTCATCAGCATATTCTGCGTTTGCATATAACCGCCATAAGACAGGGCTCCGGCCGTTTGATTGAGCAGGCCGTTGGCGAAGATAAGCTTAAACGAATTGCTGATCGCCGGGCTGAGCGTGCCGCCGTCGAGCTGCAATGTGGCACCGTCGAGGTTAAAAGGACCGCTGCCGAGCGAGGCTGTCCCCGCCAGCCGGAAGGTGCCTGCGGAGACATCGGTGCCGCCCGGGCACGCGTTGGCACCGTATAGCGTAACCGGGCCGGTGCCGGTTTTGGAGAGAAGGCCCGCACGGCTCATATTCGTGACGACGGCTTGTATCACGACTCCGTTAGAGCTCCAGTTGCAGACGGTCAAAGCGGTTTGCGTGCCCGCCAGCAAACCGTTGGTGACGAACAGGCCCCCCGCGTCAGAACGCAAAAAGAGTCCGCCCAGCGCCAGCGTCTGTCCCGACATGTCAAGCGTGGCGGCGCTATCGGTGGCACCCTGCGTCAGCGTGTTGATAACGGTTGTGGCCGATCCCAGCGCGAGGGTGCCCGGCGTACCGCTTCCTTCACTGATGAAGACGTCAGAGGTGTCGTTGCTGGCGATCAGCTGGGCGCCGGAATCGCGGCGCGTCACGGTCGTGTAGGAAGGCGTCGTTCCGGACACATCCAACTCTTTGTAACCGACACCGCCGTTTTCCTGGGACGCGAACGTAAAGCGCACGGCTTCGATACCGCAGAGGTTAAGGTTGGTGACGTTGACGTGGGTCAGTTTGACCGTGCCCGTATAAGAAACGGTGATGGCGTTGTCGAAATTGACGGATCCCGCTTTGCGGAAGCTAACCCGGTAGTTCTGATCGTCGCGGCCATTGTCGTTCCAGCCGGTATACGTGTCCAGTGAGGCGATGGTGTATCCGGCCGGGTGGTTGGTGAAATCGAGCGTGTAGGTCAGGATTCCGCTGGTGATGGCACAGGTGCCCGTTGTCCTGTCGGCTGACCCGAACGAGCCATCCGCAAGAGCGGAAAGGGGCGCGTTCGTAAACGTGCTTCCCGAATAAAAAGTGAATGTCTCATTGGAGACGACCGTGGCCGTTTGGAGCAGATCATCGGCCGACACGCTGAATGCGGTACTGCCGCTGACGCCTGCAGTCGTGTAGTTCGTGATGGTGGCCATGCCGAAGAGGTCGAACTCCTTATAGCCGACGCCACCGTTTTGTTGCGGGGTCGGGAACGAGAGATTGACCGCGTCGACGCCGGACAGGTTGATGTCGTTGACGCTGACGCGTGTTTCTTTCATGGAAAAAGCGTAATTGTTGGTGATCGCATCGCCGAACGTGCTCGACCCCGCTTTCCTGAAACTGATGACGTAGTACTGATTTACGCGGCCGCTGTCCTGCCAACCAGAGTATGAATTCAGCCCCGTAATATCGTAACCCGCAGGAGATTTCAATGTGTCAAGCATGTAGGTTATGGTTCCGCTCGTGATAGCGATGCAATATTCGCGGTTGCCCGGTCCTGTCGTGCCGTCTGTCAGCGACCCGATGGTATTCGGATTACCTTCATTGTAGAGAACAACGCCGTTGGTCTCGACCGAACTGACATTGCATTGAAGCAGATCAGCATTTGAAACCGTGTAGGGTTGATCGCTGCTCGTTTTGGTAACCGTCCAAGCTTGCGCGCTTCCCGTCACTAAGCCGCATACAAACAAAAACGTCAACCGGTTGAAGATTCTTTTTATCTTTTTCACAAACGCTCTCCTCGTCATCCTAACACTGGATTCTGAACCCTCACGCTTTTTCACCCTGCTTAATTAAAAACCGAGACGAGTATCACAAAGGGAACTCCTTTTGTCTATTCTCTTCATAAAACGAGGTTGACTCGAATCAACCTTCACGGCATAGTAATTAATGAATTTGAATTGAAAAACGGGGCAGGGTTTATCCAAGCCATGTTCGGGATAAACGGGGCTCTCGAGGACTTGTCACATGCAAACACATCCGTTTTACATGCGTCTCTTTCTGCTGACAGCAGGGATGTCTCTGTCGGCAACGTTTTTGCAGGCGGCTGTGCTTCAGGTGGGCACAGGCGGAGGCATGACATCGCCCGGACTCTGGACCTCCGGTGGCGTTGTGACCAACGCGTTCATCGCGATGACCGTTGATGCCGACCTTTTCGGAACTTTATACGACAGCGGCAGCGGCACCGTCGGCGGAGGTACCGTGTCGGGCGATCTCTACTATGCCTTCACGGCCCGTTCATTGGATCGAATGGGGTCTACGGTTTACTGCCCCACAAACACATCGACCGCCGTTCCCTACACGCTCGGCACGTCTTTTGCGGGGGGTCAGCTTCTTGGAGCCGGCCCCGTCTCTAAGCATCGGCGACGCCTTAGGACGCTGGGCTTACAGTTACAACATCGGCACCAACGGGGCTGGGAGCGCCAACGAGTTTTCAACGCGTCAAGATCCATCACCGGCCCGCGTCGCACTTTTTGAGGTTCATGTTCATTACAACAGCTCAGCTGTCGACACAGCCACAATCACCATGTGGTCCTACGATAGCTTGCCGGGACAACGGCAGCCCATGACAACTGATGTGGCGGCCTGCACACAGACCTTGACTACCGTGAGCAGCGATTTCTCCTTCAACCGATTCCAATTCATTTCCGGCCATACCGATACCACGCCGTATACGCGGTGGCTGTTCTCAAACGTAGTGTTTGCACAAAATGCGGGTGAAGCTTCAGGCTATCTGTTGGCGAATCCCGTCAACAACATCCGCAAATCGTTGCTTCAGTTCGGCACAGGCGGTGGAACCAACGAAGTCGCGCCCTGTTCTCCGGCAACCAATTTTGTCACGATTAGCGCGCTAACCGCTAATCCCGCTCTTTTCGGCGATTTATTCGATAGCGCGAGCGGTCGTGTGGGCGGCGGCACGGTATCCGGCGAAGTGTATTATGCCTTCACGGCACGTTCGCTGGACCGCACGGGCGACACCTGTCTGCCAGCCGGATCGATCGCCTACCGGCCGAACAATCCGGGATCTTCCTGCGCGGGCGGGCAACTTGTCGGCGCAAATCCTTCTCTGGGGATTGGACAACAATTCGGCAATTGGGGCATGGGCTGGTTCATGAATTCACTTTGCAGGGGCGGAGGTGATTTTGGTCCGCGTATCGATGCGGCGACCAACCGCGTGTCGCTTTTTGAAGTACGGCTGCGTTTTAACCCCTCGGGTAACGACACGGCTTACGTGACCCATTACGTTTTTGACGGCCTGCCCAATCAGCGCCAGCCGACCGCTGCCGATAGGCCCGCTTATATGCGCTCGCTTTCGGTTAGCGGCGATTTATCCTTCGACAAATTCCAGTTCATTACGGGCCATTCGTCAACGGTTAAGACGCGCTGGGTTTTCTCGAACGTCGTGTTCACCCGCGATCCGGCAACCGCCGCCCTCTATCTTCTGGATCCTCCTCCGATTGTTCCCGGAGGCACCCTCATGTCGGTTCGTTAACCGAAGAAAAGAATCATGCGAGGGTCAGAAAAATCGTCAAACCAAAGGCAACGATACCAAAACGTTTGAAAGAACCGCATACGGCGCTCTCCCGCGCTTGACTTGTCCGCGTCTGTTTGTCACCCTTTCCGGCATGAAATCTGTTTTGATGAACCGAAGAGCCTTTCTCCACGCCACGCTTGCAACCGGTGCGGCGGTGGCCATGAACACGCGCGCCGCGACGGCTGCAGGAGGCGTACATCCGCTCAGGCTCGGAGCCCCTTCTTTCGCCAAAGCGGATGACCCCGTCGAACTCGCGCGCTGGCACCGCGCGCAGGGCTACCGCGCCGCGTATTGCCCGAAGCTCGACCTCAAGGACGCGGACCGCATCAGGGCCGTGGAGAAGGCGTTCGGCGACGCCGACGTCGCGATCGCCGAAGTCGGCCGCTGGTGTAACCTGACCGATCCCGACCCGCTGAAACGCAAAAAAAATATCGCGTCCGTCACCGAAGGGCTGGCGCTGGCCGACGCTGTCGGCGCCAAGTGCTGCGTCGATATCGCAGGCTCGTTCAATCCGGACGTGTGGTACGGACCGCACCCCGATAATTTCACGCAGAAGTTTTTTGACGCCGCCGTCGAAAACACGCGGGCGATCATCGATGCCGTCAAGCCGCGCCGCACGAAATTCTGCTATGAAATGATGGGCTGGACCATGCCGGATTCGTCGGACCGTTATCTCGAGCTTATCAGAGCGGTCGACAGGCCCGCTTTCGGCGTGCATCTCGATCCCTGCAATCTCGTCAATTCGCCTGAAAAATTCTACCGCAATACCGACCTGCTGAACGACTGTTTCGATAAGCTCGGCCCTTGGATCGCCAGCTGCCATGCGAAAGATCTGATGTGGGAAGTCGAGCTGAATGTCCATTTCCGTGAAGTCCGCCCCGGTACGGGATCGTTCGATTACACGACCTTCCTGCGGCGGCTCGCGGCCTTGCCGGATCCGCCGCCGCTGATGATCGAGCACCTCAAAGGCGCAGAGGAGTATGCCGCTGCGGCGAAGTTTATTCTCGAAACCGGTAAGTCGCTCGGCCTCGCGTTCGAGTGAGAGGCGCGATCACGCCGGCAGGTTCTGAAAAGACTCAACGCTTCAGATCGTCATATTGCGCAGATACTCACTGCTCGGTTTCAGCAGATCGGCGCCCATCTCAACATAGTAATTCTTGACCCCTGCCGCCTTGGCCTCGTAGAAGAGTTCTTTCCAATTCACAATGCCTTGCCCGACAGGTACTGATTTCTTCGCTGTCGGCGAGTAGTCGGCGAGGTGCAATGAAATGAACCGTCCCTGATATTTCTTGAAATAGGTGACCGCTTTATATCCGATATTGACCACGGCAACCTGAAACTGCATTTTGATCAGCTCGGGATCGAACGTTTCCATAAGCTTATCATAGATCAGCTCACCGTTGATTTTCTCAAACTCGAAGTGATGATTGTGAAAGCCGAGCTGAATTCCCGCCTTCTTGACGCGTTCCCCCATCTTATTCAAGTCTTCGGCCGCTTTCCGCCAGTCGGCAAGAGAAGCATCTTTCTTGAGCCAGAACCCGGAGGCGATCATCTGCGATAAACCCAGTTCCTTGGCATAAGCGATCCGCTCATCCAAATGATCCCGCAATTCCACAAACGAATAATGGCAACTTTCACAACTGAGTCCGGCCGCATGGATCATCGCCCTCAGTTCCGCGGCCGCGAACTTCGTCAACGGTTCCCAGCTTTTCCCATAGCCGGGAGGCGAACACATTTCAATCGTCTGGTAACCCATGCCAGCCAGCTTTTCGAGCGTACCTTTAAAATCCGTTCCGATGCTGTCGCGCATGACGTACGTCTGCACGCCAATGGGCATCCCAAGCGGATTGGCACACGCCTGATTCGGTCTGCCACAGGCGCACAGGGCCGCTCCGGCGGCGAGGGAACCCTTACGAAAAAAGTCTCTTCTCGTGATCGCTTTCATGATGCTCTCCCCGATTATTTCCGCGTCTCGCGCAAACGGATTAAAGCTCCCACCCTTTTCGATATTCGCGTGTCAGATATTTCTCTGCCGTCGGCAGATTTGTGATCTTCATGTTGACGGAATCCCACAGCAGGCGCTTGCCGCCCAGACGCAGGGAAATCGCCGCAAGATTGAATGCCTCCGAAATCGGTCCCGCCAGCAGGAAACTGCCGCTTGTCGGTTCGCCGCCTTTGAAGGCTTTGACCCAGTCCGCCTTCGCAGGCACCGCCGCAGGCATTGCACTTGGTTTTTCACCCGAAAGGAAGCGCGGATTCTCACCCCTGAAGTCTGCCAGAATTTTTCCTTTTTCACCGATAAACATCATGCCTTCGGCTGGCAGTTCGGCGTTTTCCCTCTCAAGTTCCTCGGGTGTTCGCGGACGCATGCCGCCGTCGTACCAGAACAGATCCAGCGCGGGACGATTTTCTTTGGCGGCGAATTTGAACCGCACCGTAGAGGCCATCGGAAACGAGAAGTCGTTTTTGATTTTCACACTCACGTTATTCTTGAGCGTGCAAACATGGCTCGGCGTGGATTCGATCAGCACGGGCGCGTCCAGATCAAATTCCGAAAACACGCGCCACAGGCTGTAATGGCCCATATCGGCAATAGCCCCTCCGCCGAACTCGTACCAACCGCGAAAGACCGCATGCGTATAGGTTGGATGGTAAGGCCGGTCGACCGAAGGCCCCTGCCATAAATCCCATTCAAATCCCTGAGGCACCGGCGGCGTATCCTCGGGAAGCATCGCATACTGCGGCCAAACCGGACGATTCGACCAGTTATGAATCTCGAGCAGTTTTCCGATTGCGCCGTCGCGGATCAACTGTGCCGATATCGATACATCCGCGCCGGAACCCGCAGGAATGAAATGCGTGGCGACCTTGGTTTGACGGGCGGTTTCGATGACCCGTCTGGCCTCTCTCAAGCGATTGGCCAACGGCTTGTGCAGAAGGACATGTTTCCCGGCCTTCATGGCCGCGATCGCAATTGTCGCGTGCAGATGGTCGGGCGTCATGATTTTGACCGCATCCAAGCCCTTTTCCTTTTCCAGCAATTCCCTGAAATCCGCATATTTCGCGCAGGGCTTGAAATGCTCAGAAGCTCTCTTGCCGGCATAATACCGGTCCACCGTTTCCGCGCCGACATCACGCCCGCCCGGAATCGCCTGTCCGGCCCGCCAATCAGGTTCTCCGATTGCGTTGGCGATGCTTTTCCGCAAACCGTCACGCGACCAATCGACATAGCCGTCACTGTCCCGGTTCGGATCACAAACGGCGACGATCTGCACATCGGGCATGGCCAGCATACCCACCAGCTCCCTCAATCCCTGCGTGCCGCATCCGATCAGCGCCATTGTGAGTTTACCATTGGGAGCGTTCTGACCGGTTGCGCCCAGTACATACCCTGGAGCGATATTCAAGGCGGCGGCCGAGACGCCGGCGGACTTCAGAAAGGATCGTCTGTTCACGTTGTTCCCCTTTTTATGAAAAGATGACTCACCCCAATCTCAACTTAACGTCGGTTATTCTACTCCGAGAAGCGATCGCTTGCCATGCAAAAGGGCGATCCGCGAAAACAAGCGATTGACGCGACGATTGCCGAGCCCTCATAATCGGCTGAGTTACTGTCAGAATGGATTGAAACGATGAAGGTCATGGGAACGATCCGGTTATTTTCATGTTTGATTCTGCTCCTTTGTGCCTCACGGGGGATCGCGGCCGATATGCCGCCGGATCCGAACTTGGTCGCGCTGTTCTCGGATCTGCATGTCACGCAGGATAAAAACAATCCCCATCAACGCGAAGGCGTCGCACGGTGTATTCAAGACGTGTTGGCGCTGAATCCGCGGCCCGCGAATGTGCTTTTTTACGGCGATCTCGCATTCAACCGCGGCGAGACCAACGACTACCGCCTGTTGAAAGAACTCGTCAAGCCGCTCGAGGCCGCAGGTATCCGCTGGTCCGCCTGTTTCGGCAACCACGACCGGCGCGAATCGTTTCTGAGCGTATTCCCCGACCGCAAAGAAGCGGCCCCGCTTGTTCCCGGCCGGTCGGTCACGGTTGTCGATACGCCGCACGCCGATTTTATCCTTCTGGATTCCTGCCTCGAGGGACCCGTCAACGGCGGCATCGACGACGCGCAGCGCGCTTGGCTTCAAAAAACCTTGAGCCAATGCAAAAAGCCGGTCTTCGTCGGCGCGCATCACTCCATCGAAGAGACGAAGGTGGCCGGCCTTTTAGCCTCCAACGCGGTCTACGCGGCGTACCTTCACGGACATAATCATTTTTGGAAGCCACAGCATGAACAGGGCGTCGATACGCTCTGTCTGCCGTCCACGGGGCATTGGGGCGATATCGGCTACGTGTTGGTGAAGCTGAACACCGACGGCGCGATATTCACGTTGCGTCAACGCGATTTCTACACGCCGCGACCGGCCGCAAAGCCCGAAGACATCAAACCCGAGTGGCCGACTCGCACACAGAGGAACGACGGCAGCCAGTGGATCGTCTCGTTCAAACCCGAGGATCGGGGTTTCTATCCGCTCTTCAACGGCAAAGATCTCTCCGGTTGGGTGCCCTGCAACATCGCGCCGGAGACCTTCGCGGCGCGCGACGGCATGCTGATCACCACCGGCTCGCCCATCGGCACCTTACGCACCGCGAAGATGTTCGAGAATTTCATCATCGACTTCGACTGGCAACACATGAAATCGGGCGGCAATTCAGGCCTCTTCATCTGGGCGGATGGTTTGCCGGTCACCGGCTCGCCCTTCTCGCGCGGCATCGAGGTGCAGATTCTTGATCCGGGTTTTAACGTGAAAGGCAAGAACGAGTGGTACACCACGCACGGCGACATTTTCGCCGTGAACGGCGCGGCGCTGACGGTCGCGGGGCGCATCTCACCCAATGGCCAGCGCAGTTTTCCCACCGAAGAGCGCACTCTACCCTCGCCCGAATGGAACCATTACCGCGTCGTGGCAAACCATGGTGACATCAGCCTCAGCGTCAACGGCAAAGAGGTCACCATCGCCAAGGGCGCCTCGCCGCGTAAGGGTTACCTGATGCTGGAATCCGAGGGATCGGAGTGCCGCTTCCGAAACCTCCGCATCAAGGAGTTGCCTTCTACCCAGCCGAAGCCAGAAGTTGTTGCGCGGGAGGCAGACGGGTTCGTGCCGCTTTTCACCGGCCTCGACCTGCGCAATTGGAAAACGCCAGAGGGTGACAACGGCCACTGGAAAGTCATGAACGAGGTCATCGACTATGACGCGCGCAGTGAGGCGACCGGCGACAAGAACCTCTGGAGCGAAAAAGCGTACAAGGACTTTCAGCTCGTCGTCGACTGGCGCATCAAAGAGACGCCGTATCAGAATCCGCGCGCCTATAACATCCTGCCTGACGGCAGCGGGGAGAAGGGGGCTGATGGCAAGCCCGTCACCATCACGATCCCCGATTCCGACTCGGGCGTTTTTCTACGGGGTCTGGGCAAGTATCAGGTCAACATCTGGTGCTGGCCGGCGGGCTCCGGCGAGATGTATGGTGTGCGTCGCGACCCCGCGATGCCGCCCGAGGTGCGTGCGGGCGTGACGCCAAAGGTCAAGGCGGATAACCCGGTCGGGAAGTGGAATCGCTTTGAGATTACGGTGCGCGGCAGCACGGTCAGCGTGCTGCTCAACGGTCAGACGGTCCTGCCCGGCGTGACGATTCCCGGGCTGCCGGAAAGCGGCCCGATCGCGTTCCAGCACCACGGCAGCATGAAGGATGGCGTGTGGGTCAGTCCACCCTCGCTGGTCCAGTTCCGCAATGTTTTTATCCGCGAGTTACGGTAAGCGCGAGTTCGAATGAGAGGCCCCCTCCCTCCGGACACGCGTACGTTTGCCCCTACCGCCGAACGCATGGCGTCTCTCTTTTTGATTGCACCCTGCGATTACGTTGCGTCGACGGCTCGAGGACGGACCTCTCTACCGAGAAAATAGCCAGCCCGGTTTCCACCACGGACGCGATGGAGCGCCGATCCACAGGTAGTCGATGCGGCAGGTGCCGGTCACGGGAGCGCCGTCGGCGAAGTCGAGCCGGAGCTGCTTCAGACCGCCGCCCCATCCGTCAATCGAACGCATGTCGATCATATAGATGCGCGACTCCGTGTCGTTCGGCGTTACTGCAAAGACCTGACCAAGGTTCGCCTCCCACGTCGGCGCGTCTTTCGTCGTGAACCGGAGACGCATGCGCGCCGCAGGCGTGCGGTTCTGAAAACGGATCGCCACAAGCCCGTTCTCGTCGAGGTCCGTGCCAAGCGCGTCAGGCGAAAGCAGGTGCGCGTCCATGGCATCTTTGATCGCGACAATGTACTCGCCGCCCGCGACGAGTTGCACCGGCCGTGCGATGCAGCCCCACCTCTGACCCATAAACGCTTCATCTTTTGTGCCGAGGTTCCAATCGCTCCAGCCCTCCTTGTCGAGCGGTGTCTCAAACGTCCAAGCTCGCGCCACCGATGTTCCGGGCGGCAGGATATGGACGACTGTGCGGCCGCTGCGCCACAACTCGCCATCATCAGCCTTCAGCCGCAACTGATAATCGCCCGGCGCGGAGAAGTCCGCTTTCGTCGTGGGCTGGGCGGGGTTGCGGAACGCGACTGTGCCGGGGCCGTCGAGAACTTCCCAAACACGTTTGAGCTCGCCAGACGCGGGTTTCTTGTCGTCGGAAACGTCACCCGTCAGTCGCACCGTCGTGCGATCGGTCCAGAGCTCGCGGCCCGCGTCGACGGTCGGCGGATTATTGAGCGGCAGGGCTTTGTCCAGCGCCTCGGCTGTGGCATATTCGGTGTTGTTGGTGAGGGCCCAGCGGGTGAGGGTCGGCGCTTGGTTAGTGAAGAAGGCCACGCCGGGATTCAGGGTATAGCCATTGTCGCGGATGAGTCCGGAACTGCAGCAGATCGCGGGGTCTTTGCTCCGGCCACAAATAAAGATCTCCGAGGGACCCAATTTATTCGCCACGTTGTTCCGGTCGAAGCGCGAATGTGCGATTTCCACATTCGGCGTCTGTGGCGACTTGAGGCCGAGCATCTCGATGGCCGCACCCGCGTTGTTGCGAAACGTGCAGCGGTCTATAAGACACCCCTCGCCGCCGGACTCGAAATCGATTCCGCCTTCGTCGTACGAGCCGGAGTCGGGCTGGTTGAGAAAATGACAATTGCGAATGATCAAGCCGTACTGGTCGCCCAGCATGATACCCATCGTTCCGGCGTGCGCGTGCCAGCCGGAGGCGTCGAAAATGCTGTTCAGAAGATAGGCGCGGCTGACGGAGGCGAGGAACGGGTGGGGCGAGGTGTTGTGCGCATAATTGTCGTGGCAGAACACGCGGTCGATGTAGACGTTCTTGCCCGCGAAGCGGAAACCGGACGAGCACTGAAACATCTCGCAGTCGCGGAAGACGATGTCCTCGCCGCTCCCGCCGGCGACGACGATGCCGCCCGCCGAACCGCCGCCGCCCGCCCAACCGCCGTCGCCCGGCGCGCCCTTGCGGTCGCGCCACTCGGGAATGCCGTGGGCGTTGAAGCGGTAGAGCCCCTCGATGTGGTGGGCGATGCAGTCCTCGATGAGCAAGCCGCGGTGGCCGCTTTCCGAGTAATGAACGATCAGCCCTTTCCCTGCGTAACAGACGGTTAGGTTGCGGATGCAGAGGTAATCTGGATTTTTAACGAGCACGCAACGGTCGTCAACGCCCCGATTGCGGCGAAGGACAGGCCGCGCGCCTTCGCCATAGGCACCGATCTCGGCCCAGGCCTGCGGCGTGCCGCGCGCGGAAAGCGACAGTTCCTGGTTGATCACGCTGCCGCGCCGGATGAGCAGCCGTTCGCCGGGCCCCAGTGTGCGACCGTTGACCGGCGTGAAATCGCGCCACGCCGTCTCGGGTGAGGTCCCCGCGCGAGCGTTGTCGCCATGCGCGCTGTCCACGTAATACGTCGTCGCAGGTCCGTTCGCCGCCGACGGCGGATTCCAAGCGCGCGCGGAGCAGTCCGGATCGGTCGGCGGAAGAAACGCCAGCGGCTTGTGCGAAAAAACGGGTGCGGCCCCCGGCACCGAGAGTCTGAACGTGGCCGTTGCGCTGACGGTTGCATCGGCTCGCACGCGCCACTCGACCGTCCGTTCGCTATTGGCCGGCAACGCACCCAGATCCAATGCGCCGGATGACGCGCAAACGACGCCTTGCGGCAACTCCAGTGAGAGGACACAGCCGGTAACCGCATTACCGAAATTACGGATCACGCCCGTCAGCCGCTCGGAGCGTCCCGCGCGCAGGAGTGTGCTTTCCGTTGTCAGTTTCGTCAGCCGCACCACGGGAAGCTTGGGATTCTCGATGCGCAGGTTGTCGAGCAGCCCGTTGAAACGCCCGACCGTCAAAAGACCGTCGCCGGGATTCGCCGTGCCGGCGCGGGAGATTTCGGTCCGCTTGCCATTGACATCCAACGTCAGAGACAAAGCGTCCCAACCAGCCGAGACACGATACCACACGCCGGTTTCGACGCGGCACACGGAACGCACGCGGGGCTCCCAACCATTGAGGTTCACGAAAAAGGCAAAATGCCCGCCTTCCGCCTGCGAATCAAGCCGTAACTGATATTCGCCCTCCTTGATCACGATCGGCGTAATGCCCTTGGGCACTTCTTTGAACAGCACCGAACAGTCAATACGGAGGCCCGGCGCCAATTGGAGATCCGGACGGCTCACGACGGACCAAGTGGCTGAATCGGTCTGAAGAGCCAGCCCTCCCCGCACGGGCACAAACGTTTCATGCTTCGCGACAAAGTCATGACCCTGTTCTGAAACGTCACGCATGTTGCCCTCGAACGGCCAGAAAGCCACGCCGGTACGGCATCCTCCGGGACTGGCGATCCGCAGGTCGTCGAGTTCGCCGTCGAACGCGCCAAGACGAAGCGGTTCACGGGTGACGACAGGCGTCCCGCTACGGGCAACGCGTGTGGTGTCGCCGTTCACCGTAAGCCAGAGTCCTTGTTCGTCCAAGCCAGCCGCCACCTCGTACCAAACGCCCGGCTTCACGGAGGCGCGTGAATTGACGCGGGGTTCCCAGCGACCGGTATTCGCGAAGAAGCCAAACTGCTGCCCTTCCGAGGCGGGGTTGACGCGCAGGAAATACTCGCCCTGGCCGTGATCCCCTTTCATCGCTACGGTCGTCCAACACGTCCTGTCGGGAAGACGGGCGAACCGCACCCGACACGCAAGTCGAAAACCGCTTGAGAGACGCAGGCCGGGCGCGTCCGGGATTTCGACCACCGTATTGGTCAACCGCAAGGACTGTCCTGCGACACCGGACGTGAACGCGGGCGGAACGACGGCGTACGCGTCTTGACCGTTACCGCTCGCGTCAAAGAGGTTATTGTCGAAAGCCCAATGGCCGGTCCATAACGGGGTGTCCGCAAACGTAAAAAAAGAAAAGGCGACGGCAAGGCAGAAGAGACTTGTTTTTTTCATTATTCACCCCCAAGTAAATCATACGACCACCGTATGTGCCGATTAGTGTAGCAAATGTATCGCGCAAACGTCAATAGTCAAAACGGAAACCGGCAACCGTCACGGTCTATTCCTTTGGCTTAAGCCTTGGGCGCTTTGAGAGGATTAGCGCGAGCGCCATCGAGGGATGTCTGGCGAGGCGCTCGATGGTTTCTGGCACGGGGTCGAAGGGGGCTGCGTGCAGGAGGACGAACAGGGCGGCGTTGCGCAGGAGCACGAGGCTCCTGACTACGCGTCTGTTGCGGGAGCGGATCCTGTCCTCGGCGAGCAGGGCGTCCCTGCGCGAGCGCGGCGTGGTCGAGGCCCTTGAGCAGCGACCAGTAGGCCTTGTAGGAGGGCGTCTTGCGCAGCGCGGGGTGCC